>NZ_PQHY01000010.1:0-144943 GCF_003385175.1 Amycolatopsis ruanii | reverse complement strand
CAAAATCCTGCGAGACTACCGCCGCGCCGCAAGCACGCTCGCCGACACCGTCTCCGGAATCGCGAACCTCCACAACATCATCCTCACAGCCTGACCCAACCACTAGCCCCACCAACCACAACACCAGTTACGAGACAGCCCTTAGGGGATGCCGTGCCCGAGCGGATCATGTTCGTGCAGCTGAAGACCGGCTTCCACACCCCTGCCGGGGCAGGAAGACGGTTAACGCTGTCCGCGTGTGGTGCGGAACGTGCGGAATCCCCGGCGGTGGTAGTTCGGCAGGGCGTGTGGGTGGTCCAGGTCCGAGGTGTGCAGCCAGACGCGGCGGACGTCCGGGCCGCACTGCCACGCCTGCTCGATCGCCAGGGTCAGCGCGTACCCGCCGATGCCCTTGCCCACGTACTCCGGCACCAGGCCGAACGTGGTGATCTCGACTTCGCCGTCGCCGTGGGATTGGTAGTCCGCCAGGCCGGCGACTTCGCTCAGGTAGCGGATCAGCACGCACTGCCGTCCCTCGCGGGCCAGGTACGACGCCCAGTCGTCGTCGGACCAGCGGGAGCTGGGCCAGTTGTACGGCTTCCCGATCCGCACGGTCGTCGGGCGGACCAGCGGGGAGTCGGCGGGCACGTGCTCGGCCGACAACCCCGGCACGGGCGGCGCCGGGCGCAGGTCGGCGGGGCTGGACATCTCGAGATGGGTGACGATTTCCTCCACCGGCCCAGAATGCCGTCCGCGCCCGCGTCGCGCGAGCTATTTCTGCCCGTACCCCCGCAACTTCTCGACCACGTGGGCGATCTCCTCGGACGGCAACAACCGCGGGCTGCCGGCCGAACGAGCCAGCAGCCACACCTGACACAGCCACTCCAGCTGCTCGGCACGGCTGTAGGCAGCCGCCAGACCGTCACCGTAGGTGATCGTGCCGTGGTTGCCCAGCAGACAGCCCCGGCGGCCTTCCAAGGCGGCGAGCATCGACTCCGCCAGCTCCTCCGTGCCGTACGTCGCGTACCGGGCGACCCGCGCGGACGGGCCGATCGCCGCCAGCATGTAGTGCACCGCGGGCACCTCGTCGACCAAAGTGGACACCGCGGTCGCGTGCACCGAGTGCGTGTGCACGATCCCGGTGATCGGCGCGCCGTCCGGATCGGTCGCCTTCGTGTACACCGACAGGTGCATCGGCATCTCGCTGGTGGGCCGCAGCTTGCCCTCCACAATGGCCCCGTCGAGCGACACCACCGGGATGTCCTCCGGTGTCAGCACGCCGTAGTCCACCCCGGTGGGCGTCATCGCGATCAGCTCGCCCGAGCGGGCGGAGATGTTGCCCGAGGTGCCCACCACGAGCCCGTCGGCGGTCAACCGCCGCGCGTACTCGCACACCGCTCGCCGTTCGTCGGCCAGGATCACAGTCGCCACAACCCTCGCGCGGCGGTCAGCGACGCCTGGTAGTCCGCGTAACCGCCCTGGTAGAACTCGACATTTTCGGGCACCGGCGACACGGTCCGCGAGCTGCTCGCCCACAGCTCCGCGTCGTACGGCTGGTTCAGCGCCTCGGCCGCGACCAGGACGGCACCCCGCGCCCCGACGCCCGGATCGCTCGGGATCACGATCGGGCGGCCGAGCACGTCGGCGAAGATCTGCGTCCACTCGGCGGAGCGCACCCCGCCGCCGCACGCGTACAACCGGCCGGACAGCCCGGCGGCTTCGAAGCAGTGCCGCGCCGCGTACGCGATCGACTCGCACAACGCGCGCACCATGTCCGCCCGCCCGTGCTCCAGGCTCAGCCCGGCGAACTGCGCCCGCGCGGACGCGTCGACGAACGGCGCCCGCTCACCGGACGCGGACAGGAACGGCAGCGCCCGCACCCCGGCGGCACCGGGCGGGCTCTGCGCAAGCAGCGACCCGATCTGGGTGACCTCGATGCCCAGCAGACGGCAGATCCAGTCGATGCTCGCGGTGCCCACCATCGCCGGCATCGCGTGCAGGTATTCGCCGGGCGTGGGCGTGGACAGGAACATCCCGGCCGGCTCGCCCTCGCCGTCGAACTCGGCGTTGTCGGTGAGCACCTGGCAGGCCAGGGTGGTGCCGGCGGTGAGGATGCCGTCACCCGGCGCCCGCACACCCGCGCCGATCGCGCTGGCCGGCAGGTCGAACGGGCCGGCGGTGACCGGCAGCCCCTCGGGCAGCCCGAGGAGTTCGGCGCCACGGCGGTTCAGCGAGAACACGGCCTTCGGCGGCGCCGGTTCGGCCAGCAGGTTCCGCCGGTGGGACAGCCCCACGGCGGCGATGGCGCCCTCGTCGTAGCGGCGGGTCTTCGGGTCGAGGAACGGCAGGGACGCGTCGGACACGTCGACCGTGATCTCACCGGTCAGCCGCTGCACGACGGCGTCCACGCAGTACCCGGCCACCGCGGCCCGGTCCAGCACCTCGGGCTCGTGGGTGTCCAGATAGGACAGGATGGCGGCTGCGCAGCCGGGGAACATGCCCGAGCCGGTGCGCCGGAACACCTCCCGGGAAACGCCGTCGGCCTGCCACTTCGCGAGCAGCGCGTTGGCCCGGCCGTCGAGCCACGAGATGGCCGGGCGCACCGCGTTGCCGTCCTCGTCACGAAGCCACACGCCATCACCCTGGCCGGTCAGCGCGAGCGCGGTGACCGGGGCGTCCAGCTTCGCCGCGACCTCGCGCACGACGGTCGCGACCGTGCCGACGACCTGGTCGAGGTCCTGCTCGACCCGGCCGCCGGACAGGTGGTGCACCTCGGACGGCGTGCAGGCCTGGTGCAGCGACACCCCGGCCTCGTCGAAGACGACGGCCTTCGTCAGTGAAGTACCGATGTCGACGCCGATGATCATCGGAGCACATCCGGGTTGGCGACGTTGGCCAGCTTCTCCCCACGGGCGTAGCGGCCCACCTCGGCGGCGACGATCCGCGCGGCTCGCTCCGCGGTCTGGCGGCTGGCACCCGCCAGGTGCGGCGTCGCGATGACGTTCGGCGCGTCACGCAGGGCCCAGTCCGCGGGCGGCGGTTCGACGGCGTAGACGTCCAGCGCCAGGGCACCCAGCCGGCCGGACTTCAGCAGGCCGGGCAGCGGCGCGTAGTCCAGCAGCCCGCCGCGGGCGGAGTTGACCAGCACCGCGCCTTCGGGCAGCAGGGCCAGGCGCTCGGCGTTGATCAGGTGGCGGGTCTCGTCGGTCAGCCGGGCGTGCAGGCTGACCACCGCGCTGCGCCGCAGCAGGTCGTCCAGCTCGACCAGCTCGGCCCCGTCCGCGGCGATCTGCTCCGGCTTGGCGTAGGGGTCGGCGACCAGCACCTTCGAGCCGAACGCGACCAGCACCTTGGCCACCCGCGAGCCGATGGCGCCGTAGCCGACCAGGCCGACCGTGGTGCCCTCCAGCTCGAGGCCGGCGTTCGGGTAGGCGTAGTAGTCGCCGCGCCAGGTGCCGCCGAGCAGCTCGGCCGACGAGGTCGAGATGCGGCGCATGGCGGCGAGGATCATGCCGATCGCGAACTCGGCCGCGGCCGTCGCGTTGCGGCCCGGCGCGTACGTGACGGCGACGCCGGCCTCGGTCGCGGCGGCGAGGTCGACGTTCACCGGCCCGCCCCGGCACACCGACACCAGCTTCAGCTCGGGCGCGGCGGCGAACACCTTCTTCGTGAACGGCGCCATCTGGGTGACCGCGACCTCGGCCCCCGCCAGCGCCTCGATGACCTGCTCCTCGGTGCCACTCGCCTCGTGCACCCCGCCGACCGGCCCGAACGGCTCGACCGGCCAGGGCAGCGACAGCTCGCTGAACTCGACCTCGGTGGCCAGCTCGACCCGGACCGCGTCGGCCAGCAGGTTGTTGCCGACGAACTCGTCTCCCGCGCAGAGAACGCGCACTTCTGGCTCCTCCTTGAACCCGCCGGGCCTCAGCTGGCCGCGTGGACCTGTTCGTATTCGGTGATGTGCGCGACCTTGGCCGCGCTGGGCGAACCCGGGTCGAACGTGTAGCCCAGCCACTCCGTGACGATCTTCTTCGCCAGCTCGGCTCCGATGACCCGGGCACCGAAGGTGATGATCTGGCAGTTGTTCGACTTCACGGACCGCTCGGCCGAGTATGAATCGTGGGCGACCGTGGCGCGCACCCCCGGCACCTTGTTGGCCGAGATCGCCACGCCGATGCCGGTTCCGCAGACCAGGACACCCCGGTCGGCCTCGCCGTTCGCGATCTTCTCCGCGGCCGCCAGGCCGAAGATCGGGTAGGCGCGGTCGTCGTCCGGGCTGTCCACGCCCAGGTCGATCACCTCGGTGACCCGCTCGTCCTTCCGCAGCAGGTCCCGCACCTCGTTCTTCAGCAGCACGCCGGCGTTGTCCGCGGCCACCACGACCCGCATCAGTTCCCCTCCTTGCTCAGAGCTTCCCCGATCGCCGTGACGATCAGGGCGAACGAGGTCGCGCCGGGGTCGGCGTGCCCCTTGCTGCGCTGCGCCAGCCGGGCCGCGCGCCCCTTGGCGGGCACCAGGTTCGCGGTCTCCTCGGCGGCGAGCGTGGCCGCCTGCGCGGCCTTGCGCCACGCGTCCGGCAGCGCGGCACCGGCTTCGGCCTGCTTGCGCAGCGCCTGCCGGAACGGTTCGATCGCGTCGAGCATGGTCTTCTCGCCCAGCTCGGCCTTGCCCAGCTCGGTGAACGCCCGCACCGCGCCGTCCACGGCATCGGCGACCACCGCCGTCGTGATCTCGTCCACCCGCAGCCCGGCGCCGGTCTCGGCGAGCAGCACGCCGTACAGCGCACCGGAAGCCCCGCCGGCGGCGTCGGCGAGCGCGGTCCCGGCGGCCAGCAGCGTGTCGGCCACCGACGACCCGGCGGCCGCGCGCGCGGCCGAGACGGCGGCCCGCATCCCGCGGGTCATGCCCAGGCCGTGGTCACCGTCCGCCGCGACCGCGTCCAGACGGCCCAGCTCCGGCTCGTTCTCCTCGATGCTGCGCATGGCCGCGGTCAGCAGGCGGTCGACGACCTCGACGCCCGCGCCCTCCGGCCGGTCCAGTTGCTTGTCCACGGTGGACGACAGCTCGACCGGCTCCAGGATCGCGCCGCCGCTGCGGTAGCCCGGGGTGTCGCACGGCGCGCCGTACAGCTCGGCGAGCTCGTCGTCCAGCACCAGCACCGACAACGAGACGCCGGCCATGTCCAGCGACGTGACGAACTCGCCGACCTCGGTGTGCACCGGGGTCAGCCCGGCGGCGGTGAGACGCTCGTGGATCCGGGTGTAGGTCACGAACATCTCTTCGTACTTGGTCCGGCCCAGGCCGTTCACCAGCACCGCGACCCGGCCGTCGCCCCGCGGCAGCTCGGGCAGCAGGCCGTCGACCAGCTCGTCGGCCAGCTCCGCCGCGCCGAGACGGCCCACGGTCCGCACCCCCGGCTCGCCGTGGATGCCCAGCCCCAGCTCCATCTCGGACTCGCCGACGGTGAACAGCGGCTGATCGGCCCCCGGCAGCGTGCAGCCGCCGAACGCCACGCCGAACGTGCGGGTGTTCGCGTTGGCCTTGACCGCCGCCGCGTACACCGCGTCCAGGTCGTCCCCGCGCTCGGCCGCGGCACCCGCGACCTTGAAGACGATGAAGTCGCCGGCCACCCCGCGGCGCTTCTCCGGCGCGTCGGCCGGGCCGCTGGCGATGTCGTCGGTGATCAGGATGGTGCGGCTCTCGATGCCCTCCGCGGCCAGCCGGCGCGCGGCGAGGCCGAAGTGCAGGACGTCACCGGCGTAGTTGCCGTAGGCGAACAGCACCCCCGCGCCCCCCTCGGCGGCGCGGGCGGTGCGGTAGACCTGCTCGGCGCTCGGGCTGGTGAACACGTCACCGACCACCGCCGCGTCGGCCAGGCCGCGCCGGTCGAGCCCGGCGAACGCCGGGTAGTGGCCGCAGCCGCCGCCGATGATCACGGCGACCTTGCCCTGGCGGGGCACGTTCCGGCCGAGCACGCCGTAGGCGTCCGGCACCTTGCGCACCTCGCGGCCGTAGGCGGTGACGAAGCCGTCCAGCCAGTCCCGCTTGAACGTCTCGGCTGTTCCCAGCGTGGTCATGAGCGCACCAGCTCTCCGGTGAGGTAGGCGAGCAGCAGCTTCCGGACGTCGTGGTTGGACTCGGCGATCCGCGCCGCCATCTCCAGCGCGTCCGGCTTGGGCGGGTAGGTCGGGTTGGGCAGGGCGATGACGGTGAGCCCGGCGGCCGCGGCGGCGCGGATGCCGTTGCTGGAGTCCTCGACCCCCAGGCACTCCTCGCCGCGGAAGCCGAGCCGGGACGCGGCCTCGGCGTAGACGTCCGGGCTGGGCTTGCCGCGCGGCACCTCGGCACTGGACACCGTCGCCGAGAACTCGCCGGTCAGCCCGTGCGTCTCCAGCACCGCGTCGATGACCCGGCGGGCGGCGGAGGACGCGAGCGCGACCGGAACCCGGGCGGCCACATCGCGCACCATCGCGTCGGCGCCGTCGAGCAGCGGGGCCTCGCCGTTCGCGATCGACCGGATCATCCCGTCGACCACGGCCTTCTCGACCTGCTCCGGGCTCTCCGGGGTCCCGCTGCGCTCCGCCAGGTACGCGGCCCACTCGGGCGCGCTCATGCCCTGGACCGTGGCGGTGTCGGCGGCCGTCCACTCGACACCGTGGGCGGCCGCGTAGGCGACCCAGTTCTCCTCCCAGAGGTGTTCACTCTCGACCAGGACACCGTCGAGGTCGAACACCACCGCGGCGAAACCCATGCAACAACCCCTTTCACGCCGTTGGTGTTAAATTAACACCGCTGCCGAGATTTGTCACGGGAGGTCTGATGGGAACCCGGTTGCTGCTGGTCCGCCACGGCGAGACCGAATGGCACGCGGAGAACCGCTACGCGGGCACCAGCGAGGTGGGCCTCACCGAGCGCGGGAGGCGCCAGGCCGAGCGGCTCGCCGCACACCTGGCGGCGGCGGAAGAGCAGGTCACCGCCCTCTACCGCTCGCCGCAGGGCCGGGCGCGGGTGACCGCGGAGCCGTCCGCGCGGGCGCTCGGACTCGAGCCGGTCGTGGTCGAGGAGCTGCGCGAGGTGCACTTCGGGATCGCCGAGGGCCGGGTGCTGTCCGAGCTGGACCCGCAGGTCGTGGCCGCGTTCCGGGCCGATCCGGTGGCCGGCGCGTTCCCCGGGGCCGAGCCCACGGCCGACGCCGCACGCCGCGGGGCGGCGGCTCTGCGGGCCATCGCCGCGCGGGAGGACGGCGGCCGCGTGCTGGTCGTCGCGCACAACACCCTGATCAGGGTCACCCTGTGCGAGCTGCTCGGCATCCCGGTCCGCGACTACCGCCGGGTGTTCCCGCGACTGGAGAACGCGGCGATCACCGAGATCGGGATCGACGGCGACGCGACGAGCCTGCGGCGCTTCAACCTGCCCACGTCCTAGCCTGGTCGCGTGGAAGACAAGTCCAGCGGGAGCGCCCGCTCTCGTAACATCCGGCAGCAGCGCATCACCGACTACGTCGTGAAGAAGGGCCAGGCCTCCGCCGCGGAGCTGGCCGAGCTGACCGGCGTGAGCGTGATGACGGTGCACCGCGACCTGGACGAACTGGCCCGGCGCGGTCTGCTGCGCAAGTACCGCGGTGGGGTCTCGGCCCAGCCCTCGACGGTCTTCGAGAGCAACACCGAGTACCGGCTCAACGCCCACGTCGAGGCCAAGGCGGCGATCGCCAGGGAGGCGCTGTCCCTGGTCGAGCCCGGCATGTCGATCCTGCTCGACGACTCCACCACCGCGCTCGCGCTGGCCAGGCTGCTGCACCAGGTCACCCCGCTCACCGTGGCGACGAACTACCTGCGCATCATCGAGGTGCTCAAGCACATCGACGACCTGCGCCTGATCGGCCTCGGCGGCGACTACTCCGCCACCCACGACTCGTTCCTCGGCATGCCCTGCCTGGAGGCCGTCGAGCGGCTTACGGTGGACGCGACGTTCGTGTCGACCTCGGCGATGAACTCGGAGATGACCTTCCACCAGGAGCCCGAGATCGTCATGGTCAAGCGGGCGATGCTGGCCAGCGCCGAGATCCGGGTGCTGCTCATGGACTCCAGCAAGATGCCGCGCACCGCGCTGCACCGGCTGGCCGAGATCGAGGACTTCCACCACCTCGTGGTCGACTCCGGGGTCTCCGGCTACCTGCTGAACGAGCTACAGGACCAGACGAACGTGGCCGTCGCCGAGGTCTGATCGCATCACACCCTTGCGTGTTAATTTCACGTGCTCCATGATAACTTGAGTTCGAGACTCATGGAGGGCGTGATGACGCAGACGGCAACATCGAGGTTGTCCCAGCCGGACAGGGGGTTCCGGGGGCTTCTCACCAGGTGGGGGCTGCCGGCCCCGCTGTTCCTCGGCTATGTCGGCCTGTTGCTGTTCATGGTCGGCGACGGCGTGGAGTCCGGGTTCATCGCCCCGTTCATGGCCGACCACGGCGCCGGCACCGAAATTCACGCGTCCTATGTGATCACCGCATACGGCGTGGCCGTGATGCTCGCGTCCTGGCTGTCCGGCGCGTTGTCGGAGCTGTGGGGACCGCGCCGGGTCATGTGGATCGGCCTGGCGATCTGGCTCGTGTTCGACGTGCTGTTCCTCGCCGTGGCGGTGCCGAGCGAGAACTACCCGCTGATGCTGATCACCTACGGCATCCGCGGCTTCGGCTACCCGATGTTCGCGTTCGGGTTCCTGGTGTGGATCACCGCGGTCGCGCCGGTCGCCCGGCTCGGCGCCGCGGTCGGCTGGTTCTACTTCGCGTTCACCGGCGGCCTGCCCACGCTCGGCTCGCTGGTCGCGAGCTTCACCAACCCGGTGCTCGGCCACTACGGCACGCTGTGGCTGTCCGTCGGCATCCTCGCCGCCGGTGGCTTGCTGTGCGTCCTCGGCGTGCGCGAGCGGACCGGTTTCACGCGGCTCGCCCCGGAGGGCGTCAAGCCCGTGCAGAGCCTGGTGTCCAGCGTGTCGATCGCGTGGAAGAACCCGCGGGTGGGCGTCGGCATGATCGTGCGGATCATCAACACCGCGCCGGAGTTCGGCATGCTGGTGTTCTTCCCGACGATCTTCGCCGACCAGATCGGGTTCGGCGAGGGCCGGTGGCTGCTGCTGGTGTCGGTCATCTACGGCACGAACATCTTCTTCAACCTGATCTTCGGCGTGGCCTCGGACAAGATCGGCTGGCAGCGGACCATCTTCTGGTTCGGCGCGATCGGCTGCGCGATCTCGATCCTGCTGCTGTACTTCGTTCCGACGGCCCTGGGCGCGGACTACTACTGGGTGGCCCTGCTGGTCGGCGCGCTCTACGGTGCGACGCTGGCCGGGTTCGTGCCGATCTCGGCGCTGCTGCCGTCGCTCGCGCCGGAGAACAAGGGTGGTGCGATGGCGTTGCTGAACCTCGGCGCCGGTGCCGCGGCGTTCGTCGGGCCCGCGATCGTGTCGCTGTTCCTCGGTCCGGCCGGCGCGGCGGGCGTGGTGATCATCTTCGCGGCGCTCTACATCGTGGCGGCGGTGCTGACCCGGTTCCTGAAGCTGCCGGAGACCACGCGGAAGGCGATCGACGAGGACGTCAGCCTGCAGGACGTGACGGTGGCTCGCCCGTGACGGTTGTCGGTGTCGATGTCGCGACCGCGGGGGTGCGTGCCTTCGCGGTCGGCGACGACGGTTCGGTGCGGGCAACGGCTTCGGCGCCGCTGCCCGCCCCGGTCCGGGACGAGTCCGGCCGCAGCGAACAGGACGCGCGGTCGTGGTGGCCCGCGGTCGAGGCGGTGCTGTGCCGGGTGACCGCAGAGGCCGGGCCGGTGCGGGCGGTCGCGGTGTCGGCCACGTCGGGCACGATCGTCGCGGTCGACGACCGGGGTGAGCCGCTCGGCCCGGCCCTGATGTACGACGACCGTCGCGGCGCGGACGACAACGCGAAGGCGGCGGCGGTGGGCGCGCAGCGGTGGCGCGAGCTGGGGATGAGCGTGTCCCCGACCGCGGCGCTGGGCCGGATCAACTGGTTGCGGCGTGCCTTTCCCGGCGCGGCCGGGGTCCGGCACACGCCGGATCTGATCGGTGAGAAGCTCCTCGGCCGCCCGGTGGCGACCGACTCCTCGCATGCCCTGAAGAGCGGGTACGACCCGTTGCGCGAGGAGTGGGCGGCCGAGGTGTTCGACTTCGGGGTGGACTGGCTCCCCGAGGTCGTGCGGCCGACGACCGTGCTGGGCGAGCTGCCTCGCGCGGTCGCCGGCCTGCCCCAGGGGTGCCTGGTGGTGGCCGGCATGACCGACGGTTGCGCCGGCCAGCTGGCGACGGGTGCGGTGACGCCGGGCCGTTTCGTGGGCATCCTGGGCACGACGTACGTGTTGAAGGGGGTCACCGAGCAGCTGGTGCGAGACCCCTCGGGCGCGATGTACAGCCACCGGCACCCGGACGGCTGGTGGCTGCCGGGCGGGGCGTCGAACACCGGCGGCGAGGCGGTGGCCGGCGTGCCCAACCTCGCTCACCTCGACGAAGCGGCGGCGCGACTGGGCCCGGCGCGCGTGGTGGCTTACCCGTTGAAGCGAGCCGGAGAGCGCTTCCCGTTCGTCACCCCGGACGCGCGGGGCTTCGTGCTGGGCGAGCCACGGGACGAGGTGGAACTGCACCGCGCGCGGCTGGAAGGCGTGGCGTTCGTCGAGCGGTTGGCGTTGGAGCGGTTGCGGGAGCTGGGGGTGCCGGTGAGCGGCCCCTTGGTCGCTGCCGGTGGGGGCAGCCGAAGTCCCTTGTGGACACGCATCCGGGCGACGGTCAACGGGATGGACTTGCGGATCTCCCCCCAGGCCGAGACGGGCTACGGGGCAGCAATGCTCGCGGCGGCCGCGGTACTGCCGGGAGGACTGACCGAGGCCGCGGAGATGATCAGCGGAGAGGAAACGCTGATCGAGCCAGACCCGGCGGAACGGGATGCGCTGGAAGAGAATTACGAGCGGTTCAAGGGGGAATTGCTTAGCAGAGGGTGGATTTGAGGTAGGGGAAGAGGGGCCGGCGGGGGAAGAAGCGCCGGCGGCGAAACAGGGGCTGACGGAGCAGCAGAGGTCGGCGAGGGAAGAGTTTTTAGCGAATGGGCCGACCAACCTGCACGACCGGCGGCCGGCAACGCAACAGCACCGACTACCCCAACCAGACCTCCCCCGCCCCCGATCCACAGCCGATCTTTGGTCGCCGACCAGGCGTGTCAAGGTACTCTTTCCCGCCTTGACACGCCTGCTCGGCGACCGAAACACAATCAGGCATCGGGGGCGGGGGTGGTCGTAAGGTGACCGTTCGGCGCCGTAGGCGCCCTGGTTTTACCGCCCGGAGGGCGGGCTCTTCGCCTGCCTAACGTCACCTCTAAAGATCAAAAGATGTCCTCGCCGGACGGGCAGGCTCCGGGATGACGGGGGACCGTTGTCGGCTCACCTCGGGCAGGTGGTCGCTGTGTGGTCATCCCGTCGCCTTCCGGTTTGTGTGTATCACTTTGAGCCAGGCCCGCAAGGTTGGGTACCCGGCCGCCGGAGAGAGCGTGGGTTGCGGGCCTGGCTCAAAGTGATCGTCACGTGTCAGGCGACGGGATGACCACCCAGCTCGGGTTTGTTCAAAAAGCCTGGCGCGCGCGCCGAAGAAAAAAAGCGCTGGCGCGCACAGCGCGCCAGCGCTTTCAGCTGAAAAAATCCTCAGGCGACGGGGGTGCGGTCGTCGGCTGGGACTAGGGTTTCCAGTGCTTCCTGCAGGGCCGAGTGGGTGGCCGTGAGGCGCTCGGTGACCTCGCGGCGGAACTCGAACGCCTCGGTGCGCGCCTGCTGCGCCTCGGACAGCTGGCGCTCCGCGTCGGCGACCAGGGTGCTCGCCCGGGTCTCCGCCTCGGACGTCTGCTTGGCCAGACGCGACTCCGTCTCGGCGGTGATCTTCGCCAGGCGGGTCTCCGTCTCCTCGGTGTCCTTGGCGATCTTCGCCTCGGTCTCGGCGACCAGCTTCGCCAGGCGCTCCTCGGTCTCCCGGGTGTCCTTCGCCAGTCGCTCCTCGACCTCCTTGGTCTTCTGGGCCAGCGCGGTCTCGACCTCTTCGGTCTTGCGCGCGAGCGCCGTCTCGACCTCGTCGGTCTTGCGGGCCAGCGCCTCGGCGGTCTCCCGCTCGGCCTTGGCACGCGCGTCGGCGGCTTCGGCGTCCAGGCGGGCCCGCTCCTCGGCGGCCTCCTCGTTCAGGCGCGCGATCTCGGCGCGGCCCTGCTCCATGAGGTTCTCGTGCTCGGTGGTGAGCGCGGTGTGCCGCTCCTGGAACTCCAGCTCGAGGTCGTCGCGCCGCTTGGCCAGCTCGGCCTCGCGCTCGGCGACCATCTTGTCGGCCGCCTTGCGGGTGTCCAGGTCGTACTTGTCGGCCGCGGCGCGGATGTCGTCGGCTTGCGCTTCGGCGCGGTTCTTGAGCTCGGCGATCTCCTCTTCGGCGAGCGTCATCATCGTGCGCACGCGCTCGGTCATCGTGGCGGCGCTCGACGGGTCGCTCGCCATCCGCGACAGCGCCTGCTTGGCCTCGCTCAGCTCCTGCTGGGCGTAGGACAGGGCACGGGTCAGCTCGGCGACCGAGGACAGGGCCTCGTCACGGGAGACGGACGTCTCCTTCAGCTCGGCGGTCAGCTGGGCGAACTTCTCGTCCACCGGCGGCCGGTCGTAGCCGCGGAACACGAGCGGGAACAGGGGATTACCAGCGATGGGATCTTGGGACTCGGCAGGAGGCATGCGGGCACCTTAGTGCTATTGGACCTGGGTTTCCATACTTTCGGGTGACACATTATCGAAGATCAACTGAATCCGGTCCGCGCCTCCCCCGGAACGGCTGGGATACGGTTCGGCGGGAGTCGCGAGGAGGGGCCGGTGCAACTGCAGGAGATCGTGGCCGACCTGGCCGAACACTGGCCGCTCTACGTGTCGATGCCGTTCATCGCGGCGCTCATCGGCTACGTGACCAAGCGCGTCGCGATCGAGATGATGTTCCGGCCGATCGAGTTCGTCGGGATCAAACCGTTCCTCGGGTGGCAGGGCGTCCTGCCGGCCAACGCCGAACGCATGGCGGCCACCGCCACCGACATGCTCACCAGCAACCTCGTCGACCCGAAGGAGATCTTCGCCCGGCTCGACCCCGACCAGCTCGCCAAGGAAATCGAGCAGCCCCTCCTGCAGGTGGTCGAGGAGATCACCGAGGAGGTCATGGAGCAGTACCAGCCGCGGCTGTGGGAGGCCCTGCCCACCGGCGCCAAGGAACTGCTGCTGCGCCGCGTCCAGGCCGAGGCGCCCAAGGTGATCGCGAAGATCATGCGGGAGCTGTCGGACAACATCGAGGACGTTCTCGACCTCAAGAACATGGTCATCACCAACCTGGTGCGTGACAAGAGCCTGCTCAACCGTCTCATCCGGGACATCTCCCGCCCCGAGATGCGGTTCATCGCGAACTCCGGCCTGGTGTTCGGCTTCGCCCTCGGGTGCGTCCAGCTCGTCGTCTGGGCGCTGACCAAGTCGCCGATCGTGATGCCGCTGTTCGGCCTCGGCATCGGCTGGTTCACCGACTGGCTCGCCCTCAAGATGATCTTCCTGCCGCGCGAGCCGCGCGAGTTCTTCGGCCTCTACACCTGGCAGGGCGTGTTCCAGAAACGCCGCGACCAGGTGGCCGCCGACTACGGCGACATGATCGCCCGCGAGATCATCACCATCCCGAACCTCCTGGAGGCCATCCTCAAGGGCCCGAAGGCCGACCGGCTGTTCCACCTGATCGGCCGCGAGGTGCAGCGGACCATCGACGCGCAGGCCGGCGTCGTGAAACCGCTCGTCGCGGCCGCGGTGGGCACCCGCAAGTGGCAGGAGATGAAGCAGGCCGCCGCGCTCAAGGCCGCCGAGCGGGTGCCGGACACCATCCGGTACGCCGAGGAGTACGCGGTCAACGCCCTGGACGTGCGGAACACGATCGTCGACCGGATGCGCCAGCTGTCCCCGATGGAGTTCGAGGAGCTGCTGCGGCCCGCGTTCCGGCAGGACGAGTGGAAGCTGATCGCCGTGGGTGCGATCATCGGCGGGCTCGTGGGCGAGCTTCAGGCGATCCTGCTCCTCCACTAATCTCGCGGCCAGGATTTCCGAGGGGGTGGCCGGATGGACGCGGTGCTGGCCGACTTCGCGCAGCACTGGCCGCTCTACACCGCGATCCCGTTCATCGCCGCCCTCATCGGTTACGTCACCAAGCGCGTGGCCATCGAGATGATGTTCCGCCCGCTGGACTTCGTCGGCATCCGCCCGATCTTCGGCTGGCAGGGCGTGGTGCCCAAGCACGGCGGCCGGATGGCGGCGATCGCCACCGACCTGCTCACCAAGAACCTGATCGACCTGGGCGAGGTGATCGGCCGGATCCAGCCCGACCGGCTGGTGCGGGAGATCGAACAGCCGCTGCTGCGCGCGATCGACGCCCTGGCCCGCGACGTGCTCGCCCGGCACCACCCGCGGCTGTGGGAGTCGCTGCCGCCGATGGCGCAGGACCTGATCGTCAAGCAGCTGCAGGCCGGCTCGCCGAAGCTGGTGCGGGAGCTGCTGGAGGAGATCCGCACCAACCTCGACGGCGTGCTCGACGTCAAGCACATGACGGTCGAACGGCTCACCCGCGACCGCGCCCTGCTGGTGCGGCTCATCCGGGAGACGTCCCGGCCGGAAATGGCGTTCATCGCCCGCTGCGGCATCTACTTCGGGTTCGTCCTGGGCGTCGTGCAGGCGGTGGTGTGGGCGCTGACGAAGAACCCGTGGGTGCTGCCCGCCTTCGGCGGGGCCATCGGGCTGTTCACCGACTGGCTCGCCATCAAGATGATCTTCCTGCCGCGCCGCCCGGTGAAGATCGGGCCGATCACGCTGCAGGGCAAGTTCCAGCGCCGCAAGGCCGAGGTGGCCCGCCAGTACGGCGAGATCATCGCCCGCGAGGTGCTGACCGTCCCCAACCTCCTCGACGAGCTGCTCACCGGCCCGCGCGCCGACCGGCTCGCCGCGCTCGTGCGGCGCGTGGTGGCACGGGCCGTCGACGAGCAGGTCGGCCTGATCCGGCCGCTGGTGTCCGCGACCGTCGGCGGGGAGCGGCTGCGTGAGATGACCGAGACCGCGGCCGCCGGGGCGCTCGCGCAGATGCCGTACCTGCTGCGCAGCGCCGAGCCGTACCTGGTGGAGGCGATGGACCTGGCGAACCTGGTCGAACGGCGGATGCTCGCGCTCACGCCCGAGGACTACGAGAACCTGCTGCGCCCGGCGTTCCGCCAGGAGGAGTGGAAGCTGATCGCGGTCGGCGGTGTGATCGGGTTCGTGGTCGGCGAGTTGCAGGTTCTGCTGATGCTGCACTAGGTGAACCGTTACCGTGGCCGCGTGGCGCACGAACCGCAGCAGCTCCCCGCGGTGCACGAGGCGTGGCTGCCCCGCGAGCACTCCCTGCACCGGCCCCGGCACGGCGGCCGGCAGCTCACCGCGTTGATCAGCGCGATCGTGTTCTTCACGACCCCGGCGCTGCTGTGGGTGTTCGGCGCCCGCCCCGCCGAGATCGAGAACCGGCACCTGGCGAGCTTCCCCAGCATCGGCGACGGCTGGGCGTTCTTCACCAGCCTGCCCGGCTGGGCCACCGACCAGCTCACCTTCCGCGGCGCCGCGATCGACGCCGCGGACTGGGTCAGCCGCACCTTCTTCGGCGAGACCCCGCCACGCGACCAGGCGGGCACCACCGAAACCGGTCCCCTGCCCGGCAGCCCGCCGCCGACGCAGACGCAGGGCGAGGCCGACCAGCCCACCACCTCGGGCCCGCTCGACCAGGCCGGCTACCGGCAGGTGATCGAGGGCCGCAACGGCTGGCTGTACTTCGGCTACGACGCCGAGGCCAAGTGCTCCCCGGTCCGGATGCTGTCCGACACGCTGGAGCGGATGGGCCGGCTGCGCACGATGATCGAGGCGTCCGGCCGCAAGTTCGTGTGGGTCGTGGCGCCGGACAAATCCACCATGGTCCCGGAGAACCTGCCGTCCAGCTACCCGGGCCGGGAGTGCCACCGGGCCGCGGAGGCGCCCACCTGGCAGCAGATCGACGCGGCCGGCGCCGTGGACCTGCGGCCGGCGCTGACGGCGGAGGCGCGGCGCGTCAACCGGCCGGTCTACCCGTCCAACGACACGCACTGGACCGACGAGGGCTCACTGGCGATGACCCGCGCGGTCGCCGAGGCCGTGCAGCCCGGCATCACCGCGACCTGGCAGAGCAAGCAGATCGGCACCTACACCGTGGCCGCGGACCTGCCGCCGCTGCTGGGCAAGAAGGCCGACAAGACGAACGTGCTCTACGACCTGCGCCCGGACGGCATCGTCGACCGGGCCGGGCAGACCATCACCGACATCGAGACACCGTCCTACCGGTTCGCCTCACCGATGTCCTCGACGGTGAACCAGAAGACCCTGTTCTACGGCGACTCGTTCACCAAGGCGTCCTCGCGGTACCTGGCGGCCGGGTTCGCGAACCTGACGATGCTCGCCTACTTCACCCCGAAGACGAGCCGGGACCAGGCGATCGGGATGTTCGTCAACTCGGACGTGATCGTGCTGGAGACCGTGGAGCGCAACGTCTCCAGCGGTCAGCTGCCGTTCCTGACCGACGAGTTCCTCACGGCGCTGCAGGCGCAACTGCAGCAGCATCCGATTCGGTGACGCGGGCGGCCCGGTCGCGCAGGTAGGCGATCAGGCGGCAGACCAGGTAGATCGTGAACGCGATCGCGGTGACGAACGCGCTCAGCGGCGCGCCCGGCGCGAGCGACAGGACGATGCCGCCCAGCGCGGCCGTCTCGGCGAACACGACGGCCAGCACGGTCGCCTTCCACGGGCTCGCGGTGAGCCGCACGGCCGCGGCGGCCGGGGTGACCATCATGGCGACCACCAGCAGCGCGCCGACGATCTGCACGCCGAGCGCCGTCGCGACGCCGACCAGCACGGCGAACACGACGGACAGCGTCCGCGCCGGCACCCCGCGCGCGGCCGCGACGTGCGGGTCGACGCTGGCGAACAGCAGCGGCCGGTAGATCGCCGCGAGGATCAGCAGCACCGCGACTGCAGCGATGACCAGCACGATCAGGTTGGTCGTCTCGATCGACACGATCTGACCGACCAGGATGCCGAACTTGTTGGCCGCGCGGCCCGGGTAGAACCACAGGAACAGCACGCCGAGACCGAGCCCGAAGGACAGGATCGCGCCGATCACCGAGTCGCGATCGGACTCCCGCCCGCCGAGCAGGCCGAGCAGCACCCCGCCGATCACCGCGCCGGCCAGCGACCCGAACTCGACGCCGACGCCGAGCAGCAGCGCACCGGCCGCGCCGGTGAAGGCCAGTTCGGCGGTGCCGTGCACGGCGAAGGACATCCGCCGGGTCACGATCAGCGGGCCCAGCACTCCGGCGACGAGCCCGAGCACGGCCGCGGCGAGCAGGGCGGTCTGCACGAACGGCAGCCCGAGCAGCTGCGCCGTCAGACCGAAGTCGAAGAGCTTGTCCATGTTCAGCGGGAACCTTCGGTGCTCACGAAACGCGCTCGTCCAGGTGGTGGGGTTCGTCCTCGCAGACCGCGCTGCGGGCACCGGCGACGTGGATCTGGCCGCCGACGCGGACGACCTCCACGCGCGCCCGGTACAGCTCGGACAGCGTCTCGGAGGTCATCACGACCTCCGGCGGGCCGATCCGGAACCGGCCGTCGACCAGGTACAGCACGCGGTCCACGTACGGCAGGATCGGGTTGATCTCGTGGGTCACGAACAGCACCGCGGTACCGGCTTCGCGGCGGCGGGCGTCGATCAGCTCGCTCACCGCGCGCTGGTGCGCGAGGTCCAGCGACAGCAGCGGCTCGTCGCACAGCAGCACGTCCGGCGCGGCCACCAGCGCCTGCGCCACGCGCAGCCGCTGCTGCTCACCGCCGGAGAGCTTGCCGACCGGCTGCTTCGCGTAGGACTGCGCGCCGACCGCCGCGACGGCGGCGGACACCCGCCGCCGTCGCTCGGCCAGTCCACGCAGCCCGGTGCCCCAGCGGTGCCCGTCGAGCCCCAGCCCGACGAGGTCGACCCCGCGCAGCGTCAGCGCCTCGGCCATCGCCCTCTGCTGCGGGACGTACCCGACCGGGTGATCGCTGTTGATGCGCACGCTGCCACGCGAGAGGTGCTGCAGACCGAGCAGCACCTTCAGCAGGCTGGTCTTGCCCGACCCGTTCGGCCCCAGCACGGCGACGAACTCGCCGGGCTCGACCGCGAGGTCCAGACCGGACCACAGCGTGCGCGAACCGAACGCGAGGGTCGCGCCGGAGATCTCGACAGCAGGGCTCAAGAGTTCAGTGCCTTCGCCAGGTCGTCGACTTCGCTGGTCATCCAGGCAATGTAGTCCGTCGTCCCGGCGGGCAGCGTCTCGGTCACGCCCACCACGGGGATGCCGGCGCGGGTCGCCTCGCCGACGACCTGCTCGGTGACCGGGGTGACCGTCTGCTCGTTGTTGATCAGGGCCTTGACCTGCTTGCCGGTGATCAGCGAGTTGAACTCGGCCAGCGCGGCCGGCGGCACGTCGGTCTCCTCCTCGATGGCCTCGGAGAACTCCGCCGGGGTGGCGTCGGTGACCTTGGCGGCCTCGATCAGGTAGTGCGCGACCGGCTCGGTGACCAGGACCTTGGTGTCCGGGTGGGCGGTGCCGATCTGCTCGGCCTTGGTGGTGAGCTGGTCGAGCTGGGACTTGAAGTTCGTGGCGTTGGTGGTGAAGGTCTGCGCGGCGTCCGGCTTGATCTGGCCGAGCTGCGCGGCGACCTGGTCGGCGACCTTGGCGACGGTGGCGAAGCTGTACCAGACGTGCTCGTTCTCGTCGCCGGTCGCGCCGATCTCGTAGGCGTTGAGCTTGCGGGCGTTCGCGGCCTGGTCGGCGAGCTTGCCGAAGAAGTCGTCGTAGCCGCCGCCGTTGGCCAGGGTCAGCTGCGCGTTCTGCGCGGCGATGGCGTCCTCGGGGGTGGTCTCGTAGGAGTGCGGGTCGGCGCTCGGGTCGTCGATGATCGAGGTGACCGCGACCTGGTCGCCGCCGACCGCGGACAGCACGCTGCCCCAGACGTTCGTCGAGGCGACCACGTTGATCTTGCCGCCGGAGCCGCCGGTGTCGTCGCTGCCAGTGTTACCCCCACCACAGGCGGTGAGGCCGAGGACGAGGGCCGTCGCGGCGGACGCGAGACCGATCAGGCGGGGGAAACTCATCGCGAGCACTCCTGAAGTACGAGGTGGGAAGCACCGACAGCGCTATTGGAAACGGTTTTCGGGTTCACCTTACCTGAACGGGTGACGATCTCACCGGCTCGGTTACCGCCGCTTGAACGTGACGTTGCGCAGTGGCGCACGCCGCACGGACGGCGTTCGACTTCACGACTCCGTTCTGAACCGTTACGGTTCCCTCATGGGGCGTCCTATGCGCATGAGGCGACAGGCGACGTTGGCGTCGCTCGCCGCGGAGCTCGGCGTGTCTCGGACCACCGTGTCCAACGCCTACAACCGCCCGGACCAGCTGTCACCCGAACTGCGCAAGCGCGTGCTGGAAACCGCCCGCCGCCTCGGATACCCCGGCCCCGACCCGGTGGCGCGGTCGCTGCGCACCCGCAAGGCCGGTGCCGTCGGCCTGCTGCTCACCGAGAACCTGTCCTACGCCTTCCGCGACCCGGCCGCGATCGGCGTGCTGGAGGGGCTCGCGCTGGCGTGCGAGGACGCCGGCGTCGGGCTGCACCTCGTGCCGGCCAGCCCCGGGCGCGACGACGTGGCCGCCGTGCACCGCGCCGGTGTGGACGGTTTCGTCGTGTACTCGGTGCCGGACGACGACCCGCACCTGGGCGCCGTGCTGGCCCGCCCGGTGCCGACGGTGATCATCGACCAGCCGCGCATCGAGGGCGTCGACCGGGTCGGCCCCGACGACACGACGGCCGTCACCGCGCTCGCCGAGCACATCATCCAGCTCGGGCACCGGCAGATCGGCGTGCTGTGCATGCGGCTGGCGCGCGACCGCAACGACGGGTTCGCCTACCTGGACCGGCAGCAGAGCGCGCACTTCCACGTGCAGCGCGCCCGGCTGGAGGCGCTGGCGAAGGCGTTCGCGAAGGTCGGTGTCGACTGGTCGGCCGTGCCGGTGGTGGAGCGGTTCGAGCACACCGTGGACGACGACGCCGCCGCGGCCCGCCACCTGCTCGACGCGCATCCCCAGGTGACCGCCCTGATCTGCACCTCGGACATCCTCGCGCTCGGCGCGCTGGCCGAGGCGAACCGCCGCGGCCTGCGGGTGCCCGCGGACCTGACGGTGACCGGGTTCGACGGCATCGCGGAGGCGGAGCGCGCCGGCCTGACCACCGTGCACCAGCCGGTGCTGGAGAAGGGCCGCGCGGCGGGCAAGCTGCTGCTGTCCTCCGGGGACCACGTCAAGCCGCGGATCATCACGCTCAACACGCAGCTGCGGATCGGCACGACGTCCGCGCCGCCGCGCACGATGGAGCAGCACTGGTTCGGGCCGTGATCTCTCTCATTGCGGGGTCTTGATGAGTCCGGTGGAATGAAATCCGGACAATCTCCCGGGAGGCATTCTTGACCGCGATCGACACCCTGCTCCAGCGCAACCAGGACCACCCCGAGACCGTGGGCGACCGCTCCAACGCGCGGCCCGGTCTGAAGGTGGCGATCCTGACCTGCATGGACGCCCGCATCCGCGTCGGCGACGTGTTCGGGCTCGGCGAGGGCGAGGTGCACGTCCTGCGCAACGCCGGTGGCGTGGTCACCGACGACGTGATCCGCTCGCTCGCGCTGTCGCAGCGCAAGCTGGGCACCGAAGAGGTGCTGATCATGCAGCACACCGGCTGCGGCGTCTCGTCGGTCACCGAGGACGACTTCAAGGACGAGCTGGAGTCGGAGTGCGGGGTGCGGCCGACGTGGTCGGTCGAGGCGTTCCGCGACGTCGAGGACAGCGTGCGCCGGTCGGTGCGGCGCGTGAAGCGCAGCCCGTACCTGCCGCACGTGGACAAGGTGCGCGGGTTCGTCTACGACGTGACCACCGGCAAGATCTCCGAGGTGGAGTGACCCTTACGCTGGTTCGGTGCCCATCGACTCCGAACTGCTGATCGACTGGTTCGACTCGTGCGCCCGGGACCTGCCGTGGCGGCGGCCGGAGTGCACCGCGTGGGGTGTGCTGGTCAGCGAGATCATGCTGCAGCAGACGCCGGTCGCACGGGTCGAGCCGATCTGGCACGAGTGGCTGGCGCGGTGGCCGGTGCCGTCGGCGCTGGCGGCGGCGAGCCAGGGCGAGGTGCTGCGGGCGTGGGGCAAGCTCGGCTACCCGAGGCGGGCGCTGCGCCTGCACGCGGCGGCCACGGCGATCGCCACCGAGCACGGGGACGTGGTGCCGTCCGATGTGGACACACTGTTGTCGTTGCCCGGCATCGGGGCGTACACGGCGCGGGCGGTGGCGGCGTTCGCGTACGGCAAGCGGGCGCCGGTGGTGGACACGAACGTGCGGCGCGTGGTGGCGCGGGCGGTGCACGGCGCCGGTGGCGCGGGCCCGCCGTCGAACACCCGCGACATGGCCGACGTCGAGGTGCTGCTGCCGCGCGACGAGGCCCGAGCAGCGCGGTTCTCGGCGGCCCTGATGGAGCTGGGCGCGGTGGTGTGCACGGCCCGTTCGCCGCGCTGCGCGGACTGCCCGGTGTACGACGACTGCGCCTGGCAGAAGGCCGGCCGCCCGGCGTACCAGGGTCCCGCCAAGGCGACGCAGAAGTACGCCGGGACGGACCGCCACGTGCGCGGCCTGCTGCTGGACGTCCTGCGGGGCACGCCGGAGCCGGTGTGGAAGGCGAGCCTGGACGTGGTCTGGCCGGACACCGGCCAGCGGGACCGCTGCCTGGATTCGCTGCTGGTGGACGGTTTGGTGGAGCAGACGGCGGACGGCCGGTTCGCGCTCCCGGGCGAACATCGGTAGCTCAGCGGCGGTTGTCGATCTTCAGACCGCCCGTGGTGACCGCGCGGATGTGGTCACTGGCGAGCAGGGCGTGCGGGTAGCCGGGGTCGATCGCGCTGACCTCGTCGAGCCGGGCCAGCTGGGCGGGGCTGAAGGCGACCGCCAGGGCGCCGAGGTTGTCCTCCAGCTGGGCGGTGGTGCGAGCGCCGATGATCGGCGCCGTGATACCCGGGGTCCGCAGGGTCCAGGCGAGCGCGACCTGGGCGGGAGTGCACCCCAGCTCCGCGGCGACCTCCTGCACGACGTCGGCGATGGCGAGGTTGCGCTCGGTGACCAGGCCCAGATCGGCGTTGAAGCTCCGGCGGGTGCTCTCCCCGGCACCGTCGTCGCGGCGGTACTTGCCGGTCAGCACCCCACCCGCCAGCGGCGAGTACGGAATCACGCCCAAGCCCAGCTCACGTGCCATCGGGATCAAGTCGCGTTCCCCGGTGCGCTGCGCCAGGTTGTACTCGATCTGCAGCGCGACGAGCGGCGACCAGCCACGCAGGTCGGCGATCGCCTGCATGCGCGACACCTGCCACGCCGGGACGTTGGACATCGCCACGTGCAGGACCTTGCCCTGCCGGACCAGATCGTCCATGGCGCGCAGGATCTCCTCCACCGGAGTCGTGTCGTCCCACACGTGCAGGTAGAGCAGATCGAGGTAGTCCGTGTTCAGCCGTCGCAGACTGGCCGCCACCGACGTGAACATGCTCTTCCGGTGCGGGCCGCCGGAGTTCGGGTCGCCGGGACGGCGCAGCGTCGTGTACTTCGTCGCCAGCACGAGGCTTTCCCGGTTGCCCCGGGTGAATTCCCCCAGCAGGCGTTCGGAGCTGCCGTCGGTGTAGGTGTTGGCGGTGTCGATGAAGTTGCCACCGCGCTCGACGTAGGTGTCGAACAACTTGCGCGCGTCGTCCGGCTCCGCGCCCCAGCCCCACTCCGTGCCGAAGGTCGCGGTGCCCAGCGCCAGCGGCGAGACCCGCAGGCCGGAGCGGCCCAGCAGGCGGTAGGTGTCGAGGGTGAGCGGCATCGTGTCCTCCAGTGCTCGTGATCCGTTGCCGTGGACGAGTCTGTGGGCACGGCGGGCCGGGGGTAAGGGAACCGGTTTCCTGGGAACACCGGTCCTACCCGGGCTGTTGGACCGTCCGTGATCACTCGCGCCGTGGACCCCGCGCAGGAGCTGGCCGCGTTCCTGCGCAGCCGTCGCGAACGGCTGGAGCCGCGCGATTTCGGCCTGCCGCCGGGGCGGCGGGCCCGGCGGACCCCGGGGTTGCGCCGGGAAGAGGTCGCCGAGCTGGCGGGGATCAGCGTCGACTACATCGTGCGGCTGGAGCAGGCCCGTGGGCTGCGGCCATCGGCGGAGGTCGTGGACGCGCTGGCCCAGGCTCTGCGCCTGGCCCCCGACGAGCGCGCCTACCTGTTCGACCTGACCCGGCAGCGCCCCCGCGACACCGGCGAACCCGCCTCCGCCGCCGCGCCGCAGCTGGCCCGGCTGGTCGAGGACCTCGCCCCGCTGCCCGCGATGCTGATGAACCACCGCTACGACATCCTGGCCTGGAACGGCCTGATGGCGAAGCTCCTCCTCGATTTCGACACCCTTCCGCCGTCGCAGCGCAACGCGATGTGGTTGTGCCTGCTGCACCCGAAGACCCGTGAGCTCTACGTCGACCGCGAACGCGTCGTGCGGGAGGGGATCGCGCACCTGCGTGCCGCCTGGGCGGCGCATCCGGACGACCAGGCGTTGACGGACCTGATCACCGAATGCGTGAGGCGCGACGCGGACTTCGCACGGTGGTGGGCCGAACGGGACGTCAAGGTCGACGGCCGCGGCCAGAAGGTGGTGCGGCACCCCGAAGCCGGGGACATCGCCCTGCAGTTCGAAACGCTCACGCCACTTCGCGACGCGGCGCAGCTGCTGGTGATCTACCGTCCCGCGGACGACGAGAGCCGGGCGGCGCTGGAGCGCTTGTCCGCGCGGTGACGCGCGCCTACCGCCCCAGCACCTCGGACAGGAACGCCTCCACCGCGCCCCGGTAGATCTCCGGCTGCGAGTCGTGCACGACGTGTCCGGCTCCGGGGACCACCAGGTGCCGCCCCTGCTGGGCCCGCCGCGCCGTTTCCGCCTGCTGCCCGGCCGGCATCAACGTGTGCTCGGCCTCCACCACCAGCATGGGGCACTTCACGCCGTCCACGAGCGACCAGTACTCCCGCCGCCCCCACTCCGCGGCGATCTCGTACAGATCGTCCAGCTCGGCGATCAGGTGGTAGCCGTCGGCGCGTTCCTCCACGCATTCGGTGAAGTACTCGCCCGTCTCGCCGAAGAAGTCCCGCACGTGCGCGAGCGACTGGAACGGCACCGGCCACGACTCGAAGTACCCGCGCCACGTCTCGACCGTCTTGCCGCGCTGGTCCGGCGCCATGTCCTCGACCACCACGGCGTGCACCAGTTCCGGCTCGGCGGCGGCCAGCGCCCACGCGTGCAGGCCGCCCATGGAGTGCCCGATCACCACGGCCGGTCCGCCCAGCGACCGCACCACCTCTGCGGCGTCGGCGACGAACTGTTCGGTCGTCCACGGCCCGCCGCGCGGCCCGCGCCCGTGCCCGCGGGCGTCCAGGCCCACGACGTGCCCGTACCGGCGCAGCCACTGAGCCACCCGCCACCACGTGCGCGCCCGGCCCATCAGCCCGTGCAGCAACACGATCGGACGGCCCTCGCCACCGAAGTCCACGACGCTCACGGCGCCCATTGAATCAGCTGCCGAGCAGCGACCTGGTCAGCGAGTTCCGCGAATCCTGCATGGCCCGCAACGCCGTCGCGAGCGCTTTGTCGCCCACCCGCACCCGCTCGCCGTCCACCCCGTTGCGCATCTCGTGCAGCACCGCGCGGCGCAGCAACTCCTTCACGAACGACGCGGTCACGCCCTCGGTCTCGGCGATCACCGGCTCCAGGTCCGCCACCAGGTCCACCCCGCGGCCGTACAGCTCGAACAGCTTGCGCCGCCCCTCGGCGTCCGGCCGCGGGATCTCCACCGCCAGGTCGACCCGCCCCGGCCGGTCCCGCAACGCCGCCTCCAGCGCCGCCGGCCGGTTGGTCGTCAGCACGAACGTGACGTCCGCGTCCGCGCCGATCCCGTCCATCGCGTCCAGCAGGCTGAACAGCAGCACGCCGCCACCGCCCGGCATGGTGCGGTCCTCGGCGACCAGGTCCACGTCCTCGACCACCAGGATCGACGGCTGCAACCGCCGGGCCAGCTCGGCCGCCTTGCCGAGGAACCGCATGCCCGCGCCGGTCAGGATGATCACCGTGCTGCCGGACAGGCGGCTCAGCAGGTAGCGCACGGTGTGCGTCTTGCCGGTGCCAGGCGGCCCGTGCAGCAGCAGCCCCCGCTTGAGGTGCTGGCCCGCGGCGCGCAGCCGGTCGGCGTGCTCGGCGATGCCGACGATGTGCTCCTCGATCGAGGGCAGCACCCCCTCGGGCAGCACGACCTGCTCGGCGGTCGGGCTCGGGCGGGGCAGGAACGTCAGCAGCTCGTTGCCCCGGTACTCGCTGCTGCCGAAGGCGAGCACCTGGCCGCGCAGCACGTCGTGCTCACGGGCGAGCTGTTCGATCCGGTCGCGGACCGCCCCGGCCGCCGCGCGGTCACCGGCCAGCACCTCGACCTTGGACAGCGCGGACGGCCCGTGCTGCGGGTTCGGCCCGCGTAGCGCGACGACCACCGGCCCGCCGTCCGGGGCCGTCGTCAGGACCAGCCCGAACTGGACGACCTCCGCGGTCTCCTCCGGTCCGATCGCGACGGTCGCCATGTCGACCGCGCCCAGCTCGAACGCGCCGTGCCGCCGCGCGGACGACAGCATCCCGGTCAGTTCCTCGTGCAGCCGGTTCGCGCCGGTCACGCCGAACCACTCCGGCTCACCGCCGCGTTCGGCGAGGTAGGCCTCGACGCCGCGGTGCACGTTCACGTGCTCCCACGGCGAGAAGTCCTGGCCGACCAGCACGATCTGCCGGAACCCGACGCCGAGGTGCCCGGTGATCCGGCCGATGAGCTCCTCGGCCGGGTTGTCCTCCTCGACCACCAGCGCGGCCGTCTGGACGAGTTTCCGCAGGTCCCCGGCGAGCCCCCGGGCCAGCTTGCGATCTTCCCCTGTGATCCCCATTACGTCCCAGCATAGCCACGTGGGCTGGGTAGGCTGAGGCCATGGCAGTCGTGAAGATCAATGCGATCGAGGTCCCCGAGGGCGCGGGCCCCGAACTGGAGAAGCGGTTCGCGAACCGGGCCCACTCGGTCGACGGGCAGCCCGGGTTCCTCGGCTTCGAGCTGCTGCGCCCGGTCGCCGGCGAGAACCGCTACTTCGTCTACACGAAGTGGGAGTCCGAGGAGGCCTACCAGGCCTGGGCGAGCGGCCCGGCCAAGGAGGCGCACGCCGGCCAGAGCTCACGGCCGGTGGCCAGCGGGGCGAACCTGCTGGAGTTCGAGGTCGTCCCGCTCGACTGATGTCCGGCGACGGCCTTGCCGAGGCCGCCGAGATGCTCGCCGGCGCGTCCGCGCTCCTCGTGTGCGCGGGCGCCGGCATGGGCGTCGACTCCGGCCTCCCGGACTTCCGCGGCGACGAGGGGTTCTGGCGGGCCTATCCGCCGTACGCGCGGCTCGGGCTGAGCTTCGCCGAGATCGCCGACCCGCGTCACTTCGCCGAGGACCCCGAGCTGGCCTGGGGTTTCTACGGCCACCGGCTCGACCTGTACCGCCGGACCGAACCGCACGCCGGGTTCGGGTTGCTGCTGCGGCACGGCTCCCGGCTGCCCGGCGGCGTCGCGGTGTTCACGTCCAATGTGGACGGCCAGTTCCAGCGCGCCGGGTTCGGCCTGGTCGCCGAGGCGCACGGCTCGATCCACCACCTGCAGTGCACCGTTCCGTGCGGCCCGGACATCTGGCCCGCGGAGTTCTCCCCCGGCGTCGACGAATCCACCATGCGCGCCCGCCCGCCGCTGCCGTCCTGCCCGAACTGCGGTGGCCTGGCCCGGCCGAACATCCTGATGTTCGGCGACTTCGACTGGGTGTCCGCCCGCACGGACGCCCAGATGCGCGCGCTCGACGAGTGGCGGCGCGCGAACCGGGGCGCGGTCGTCGTCGAGCTGGGCGCCGGGCGCGCGGTGCCCACCGTGCGCCGCTACGCCGAGCTGGCCTCCGCCGTGACCGGCGCGCTGATCCGCATCAACCCGCGCGAACCCGAGGTCCGGCACGGGCGCGGGGTGTCGCTCCCCTATCCCGCGCTGACCGCGCTGACCGCGTTGCTCGGCGGCTGACAGCCGTTCGTCAGCGGCCGGTCAGTGGCGCCCGGCACGGTGACGGCATGACCAACACCAAGATCCTCATCTCCGGCGCCAGCATCGCCGGGCCCGCCCTCGCGCACTGGCTCACGCGCTACGGCTACACCGTGACCGTCGTGGAGCGGGCGCCCGCCCCACGGCCCGGCGGGCAGGCGGTCGACGTGCGCGGTCCGGCGCTGGACGTCGCCGAGCGCATGGGCATCCTGGACACCCTGCGCGCCCACGGCACCGGCATGCGTGGGATGTCGGTGGTGGACGCCGACGGCACCGAGATCTACCGCACCGAGGACCGCACGGTCAGCGGCGGCGACCTGGACAGCCCGGACGTCGAAATCCTGCGCGACGACCTCGCGCGGATCATCACCGAAGCCACGAGCGGCGAGGTCGAGTACCTGTTCGGCGACTCGATCGCCGCCCTGGAGCAGGACGCCGACGAGGTCCGCGTGGTGTTCGAGTCCGGCCTGGAGCGCACGTTCGACCTGGTGGTCGGCGCGGACGGCCTGCACTCGAACACCCGTCGCCTGGTCTTCGGTCCGACCGAGCGGTTCATCCGGGACCTGGGCATCAGCATGGCCGTGTGCACGGTGCCGAACTTCCTCGGCCTGGACCACTGGCAGGTCATGCACCAGATGCCGGGCGGCGGGATGCGCGGCGCGATGGTGATGAGCGCGCGGGGCAACACCGAGGCGCGGGCGTACCTGATGTTCGACACCCCGGAGCCGGTCGACTACGACCGCCGGGACGTCGAGGGCCAGAAGGAGATCGTGGCTCGTGCGCTGGCCGGGGACAGCTGGGAGATGCCGCGGCTGGTGGAGTACGCGCGGGCCGCCGCGGACTTCCACCTCGACTCCGCGGCGCAGATCCACCTGGACTCGTGGTCGCGCGGCCGGGTCGTCCTGCTCGGCGACGCGGGTTACTGCGGTTCGCCGATGTCCGGTCAGGGCAGCAGCATGGCGCTGATCGGGGCGTACGTGCTGGCCGGCGAGCTGGCCGCGGCCGGCGGCGACCACCGGGCGGCGTTCGCGGCGTATGAGAAGGAGCTGCGGGACTACACCCGGGCGAACCAGGAGATGGCGGTCGTCAACCTGCGGGAGCGGCGGGCCCAGGCGGGTCAGGCCGAGGACGCGAGCGCGGCGGCCGAGATCCTGGTCGAAACCGGGGTGGACGAGTTCACGCAGGTCGTGGCGTCGTACTCGGTCAAGGACTACTGACCGGACCACTCGATCCGGTGAACATGAGGGTTCCACGCGTCCCGTGGGGCCCGTCGGCCCCTCTAACCAGACGGCTGCGGCCGCACGGGCGCCACCGTGCTCCTCGCAGTCGTCCGGCATACCGGATCCGGCCGTCACGCCCCCCGAACGGCCGGATCCGGTACGCGCCGCTACTGCGTCAGGACGCGCTCGGTCAGGTCACGGGCGGCCGCCACCAGATCGTCGGTGAGGGCCCCGGTCAGCTCCTCCGACGGCTTGCCCTCCGCGTCGAGCACGGTCCCGCTCGGCAGGGACGGATCGGTCGCCGCGCACACGATCGACCGAGCGGCCTCCGCGACCGGGCGCCGCACCGCCTCCTGGATCTGCGCCCACTGCGGGCGCAGGGCAGGCGGCAGGATCTCCGGGGTCATCTCGGCGGCGTTCGGCGTCGCCGCCGGGCCCGGGTCGGCCGCGCGGACCGAGATCCCACTGCCGCGCAGCCGCTGCGCCAGTTCCCGGTTGTAGGCCAGGTGCGCGAGCTTCGCCCGCCCGGACACCGCCATGCCGTAGTACTCGCTGGGCTCGACCTCCGCGTATGACGGGGTCCCGGCGAGCAGCGCGGCCTGGATCGACGACGAGGTCACGTCGACGATCCGGCTGGGGGCGCCGGCTCGGAGTGAGTCCAGCAGCGCTTCGGTCAGCACCAGCGGCGAGAGGTGGTTCACCGCGAAGCTGGCTTCGAGGCCGTCGGCCGTCTCCCAGCGCTTCGACCACATACCGCCCACGTTGTTCACCAGCAGCTGCCACGGTCCCGCCGCGGCGAGCAACTCACCGAGCGCGCGCACCTCCGCCAGCACCGAGAGGTCGGCCTGGACGAACCGGCCGCCGATGGTCCGCGCCGCCGCCTCGCCGTGTTCCGGGTCCCGTCCGATGATCGTCACGTCGTGGTCCCGCCGCGCGAGTTGCCGCGCCACCTCGAAGCCGAGTCCCCGGGTGCCCGCCGTCACGATTGCCTTCTGTGTCATGCCGTTCAGCTCAGCCGACTGGCGGGAATCCGTCCAAAGCCCCGCGAACATGGGTCCATGCCGGGCCGGCATGGCAGCCTGTCGGAGTGGATCTGAAGCACCTGCGGTATTTCCTCGCCGTCGCCACCGAGGGCACCTTCACCGCGGCCGCGCAGCGTCTCGGCATGACGCAGCCGGCGCTGTCGCGCGCGATCCGGGCCCTCGAAGACGGGGTCGGGACCGCGCTGTTCGCCCGCGGGCACCGGGGCGCGGAGCTGACCGCCGCCGGGCGGATGCTCGCCGAGGACGCCCGCGGTATCGACGAGTACGCCCGCGCGGCGATCGCCCGGGTGGCGCGGTTCGGGCAGGACGGACCGCGGCTGCGGGTGACCGCGCGGGCCTGTGACGTGGCCACGCTCCAGGGACTCGTCGACTCCTACAACGAGCAGTACGAACCGCACGCCGTCGCGACCGTGGCCGACTGGCAGGTCCAGGCGGACGAGCTGCGCACCGGGGCGGCCGACGTGGGTTTGCTGCGCGTCCCGTTCGAGAGCCGGGGCCTGGACAGCGATCCGGTGCGGATCGACGAGCGGGTCGCCCTGCTGCCGCGGTCGCACCCGCTCGCCGGCCGGGAGTCGGTCGACCGGGCCGAACTGGCGGGCGAGGCGTTCCCGCGGTGGGTCGGCATGCCAGCCGCGGAGACGGCGTACTGGACCGGCACCGACCGGGTCGCGTACGAGTGGCGGCCCGGCCCGTTGGTGCGCAACGGCGCCGAGTACGCGAGCGCGGTCCGGCTCGGTCAGGCGGTCGGGTTCGTGCCCCGGACGCTGCTGCCGGAGCTGCCGCTCACGGGCATCAGCGTGGTGCCGGTCAGCGGGTTGTCACCCAGCGAGCTGCACGTCGTGTGGGCGGCCACCGCGACGTCCCCGGACGTGGCGCGGTTCGTCCGGCACGCGCAGCTCACGGGAGTGTGATCGACGCGAACACGGCCTTGTGGTCGGAGTTCGGCATCGGGAACACGCGGTAGGCGGTGACCGCGGCCCGCTGGTCGACCAGCACGTGGTCGATCGTGACCGGCGGTGGGAACAGTTTCGACGGCCAGGTCGACGTGAAGCCCTCACCCATCGCGTCGCCCGCGTCCGTGTAGCCCGTCGCGATCAGGTCCCGCAGCGTCCCGTGGTCGAGCGTGGCGTTGAAATCGCCCGCGAGGATGCGCACCGGGCCGTCCGGATCGGGGTGCGGCAGTCCCGCGATCTCCGACTTCCACGCCCCCGCGTCGGCGACCGGCGCCGTCGGGTGCACCGCCACGACCTCGACCGACACCCCGCCGCCGAGGTCCACGCGCGCGCTCGGCTGCGCGAAGATCGACGGCCCGGCCAGCGACAACTGCGTGACCGGATACCGGGACAACAACCCTGACCCGGCACCGCGCCGCGCCGGCTCCAGCACCCGGTACGGCAGCAGCTCGAACAGCCCGGCCGCCTCCAGCGCCGTCACCCCCTGTGGCGTCAGCTCCAGCAGGTTCAGCACGTCGACCTGGTTCTCCCGCACCAGCCGCACGAGGGTTTGCGGATCGGCCTCGCCGTAGTACATGTTCGACGACATCACGTGCAGCGTCCGCCCGTGCACCTGCGGCTGGGCCGAGGAAAACGCGCGCGGCACCACCACGCCGAGCAGGTCCAGGGCGAGCACCAGCACGACCCCGCCGATCCACCAGTGCCGGAGCGCGAGGGTGAGCGCCGCGAGCACCAGGCCGCACACGATCCAGTACGGCGTCAGCGCGATCAGCGACGCGGTCAGCCGCCCGCCGTCGACGCCGAACAGGCGCATCACCGCGAACACCACGAAGACCGCGGCGAGGACGGCGAAGAACACCATGCGCCCAGTCTTCCTGTCACGCCTCGGCGGCGGCTGACAGCCGGCTGTGCGCGCGCTGTCAGGTTCCCCCGGAAGAGTCGGTTCCGACACAGGAGGAGGATGTCATGACCTTGGCGATCCAGGCTGAGGGCCTGGTGAAACGGTTCGGGAACACCACCGCGCTGAACGGGGTCGACCTGGAGGTGCCGACCGGCAAGGTGGTCGGCGTGCTCGGCCCGAACGGGGCAGGCAAGACCACCACGGTGCGGATCCTGGCGACGCTGCTGCGGCCGGACGCCGGTCATGCGACCGTCGGCGGCTACGACGTCGTGCGCGACGCGGTGCGGGTGCGCGGGTTGATCGGCCTGACCGGGCAGTACGCGTCGGTGGACGAGGACCTGTCCGGCACCGAGAACCTGGTGCTGCTGGGCCGGTTGCTCGGGCTCGGCCGGGCCGATGCGAAGGCGCGCGCGGCGGAGTTGCTGGAGCAGTTCGAGCTGACCGACGCCGCCGCCCGCGCGGCGAAAACGTACTCGGGCGGTATGCGGCGGCGGCTGGACCTGGCCGCGAGCCTGGTCGGCCGCCCGAAGCTGCTCTACCTCGACGAGCCGACCACCGGGCTGGACCCGCACGCGCGCAACGAGGTGTGGCAGGTGGTGCGGCGGCTCGTCGACCTCGGCGCGACCGTGCTGCTGACCACGCAGTACCTGGACGAGGCCGACCAGCTCGCGGACACGATCACGGTGATCGACCACGGGCGGGTGGTCGCGGAGGGCCGCCCGGACGAGCTGAAGCGCCGCGTGGGCGGGCAGACCGTGCAGGTGCGGCCGAGCTCGCGGAGCGATTTCGACGCCGTGGCGAGGATCCTGACCGATCTGACCGGGTTCGAACCGGCGCGCGACACCGATGTCGGCTTGCTGACCGCACCGGTGGGCGATCCGGTCCTGATGTCCACTTTGGTCCGCAAACTGGACGAAGCCGGCATCACCGCCGACGAACTCGCGCTGCGCCTGCCCAGCCTCGACGAGGTCTTCCTGGCGCTGACCGGGAAGCCCGCCGAAGAACCGGCCCGTGAAGGGAGCCTGGTGTGACCACGCTCGACCTGCCCCGGCGCATCAGCCCGGGCAAAGCCCTGCAGGACGGGTTCACCCTGGCCTGGCGGGGCGTGCTGAAGATCCGCAAGAACCCGGAGCAGCTCGCCGACGTGACGCTGCAACCGATCCTGTTCCTGCTCATGTTCGGCTACCTGTTCGGCGGCGCGATCGCCGGCAGCACGAGCGCCTACCTGCAGATCCTGGTGCCCGGCCTGATGGTGCAGAACACGGTGTTCGCGAGCATGGCGACCGGGACGTCGCTCAACACCGACGTCACCAAGGGCGTGTTCGACCGGTTCCGCGCCATGCCGATCGCCCGGTCCGCGCCGCTGATCGGCGCGGTGGTGTCGGACGTCGTGCGGTACGCGGTGGCGCTCGCGGTGCTGCTGGTCGCCGGCACGATCATGGGATACCGGCTGCACACCGATCCGGGTTCGCTGGTGGTGGCCGTCGCGTTGCTGCTGCTGGCCGGGTTGTGCTTCTGCTGGATCGCGGTGTTCGTCGGGATGCTGATGCGCAGCCCGGGGGCCGTGCAGGGCGTGATGGTCGCGATCATGATGCCGATCACCTTCGGCAGCAACGTGTTCGTCCCGTCCGACACCATGCCCGGCTGGCTGCGCGCGTGGTCGGACATCAGCCCGGTGAGCCTGCTGACCGAAACGATGCGCAGCCTGCTGAACGGCGGCCCGGTCACCGGTCCGCTGCTGGGCGCGCTGGCCTGGATGGCGGGGATCGTCGCGGTGTTCTTCCCGCTGGCGATGCGCGCCTACCGCCGCCGGGTCGTCTGATCCGCACGGGTCTCCGCCGACGGGCGCCGGCGGAGACCCGTCACCCGGCCCGCTCGGCGACCGCGGCCCCGATCGCGGCCATCGCCTGCGCGCTGGTGAGCCGCGCGCCCCGCTGGTAGGCCTCGTCGTACGCGTCCGCGCCGAGCTTCTCGCGCAAGTCGGCGATCACCGCGCGCAGCTCCGGGTCGCCGGAGTCGAAGACGCCGCGGATGGCCTCGCTCAGGCCGAGCGCCCACGCGGCCCGCTCGGCGTCGCCCTCCGCGTGGTACACCCGGGCGATCACGGCGGTCGTCTTCGCCACGTCCGGCAGGTCCTTGCGTTCGCTCGCCGAGCGCAGCGGATTCGCCAGCAGCGGCCACGCCTCCGCGGCCCGCCCCTCGGTGACGAGCAGCGAAGCCCCGGTGATCGCGACCAGCTCCGCCGCCATGTCGATCGGGAACGGGACGCGTGCCGCGTTCGCGGCCAGCCACGCGTGCTCGGCGCGCGCCACGTCCAGCTCACCGCACCGCCGGGCCAGTTCGAACTTCCGCAGCGCCACCATCGCCCGGCGGTCGACCTTGTCCGTCACCAGCCGCTCGGCCTCGGCGACGTCGTGCCAGGCCGCCTCGGCGTCCCCGGCCCGGAACTTCTCCTCCGCCAGCCGGGCCAGCTGCTGCACCACGTCGTCGGCCGAGGACAGCTCCCGCGCCATCCGCAGGCCCTCCGCGAACCCGGCGATGGCCGCGGAGTGGTTACCGCGCAGCGAGTGCGCCTCCGCCTGCATCGCGACCGTCATCGAGGTGCCCCAGCGGTCCCCGCACTCGCGGAACCCGGCCAGCCCCCGGTCCCGGGCGCGCCCGCTGCGGTCCAGATCGCCGTCCTGGTCGGCCATGAAACTCTCGGCCCAGCTCGCGCACGCGATCGCCCAGGGGTCCGAGCCGGCCAGCACGCGGCGCACCTCGCGTTCGGCGAGATCCCGGTGCCCGCCCAGGAAACAGGTCATCGGCAGGGCCAGCGCCAGCATCGGGTACCGCCGCACCGCGCCGGTGCGCAGGCACTCGTCGGCCAGCTCCGGCAGGTCGTCCCGGCGCACGATCGGCTGGCTCGTCATGAGCGCGTGCATCACGGTGAGGCACACGTGAGCGTGGTCCGGCAGGCCGTCGTGACGCAGCACCTCCCCCAGCAGCGGCACCGGTTCCGCGTGGAACCCGCGGATCACCCAGTACCAGAGCGTCGCGAGGACCAGTCGTGCGGCGGTGCCCGCGTCCTCGTCGTCGAGAGCGCGGCGCACCGCGGCCACGATGTTGTCGTGCTCGGCGCCGAAGGTCTCGATCGCGCGGACCTGCTCGTGACCCCGCAGCTTCGGTTCGTTCCCCTCGGCCAGATCGGCGAAGAACCCGGTGAACCGCCGCACCACGTCGTCCCGTTCGCCGGACTCGGCGAGCCGCTCGGCGCCGTAGGCGCGGATCGTCTCCAGCATCCGGTAGCGCGGCTCCGCACCCGTCGAGACCGCGTCCACATGGACTTCTCGACGAGTGAGCCGAGCACGTACAGCACGTCCTCGGCAGGCAGCAGCTCGTCGGCGCAGACGGCTTCGGCCGCGGCCACGGTGGCGCCACCGGCGAACACCGACAGCCGCCGGGCCAGGATCCGCTCCGGCTTCTCCAGCAGGTCCCAGCTCCACTCGACGACGGCCCGCAGCGTGCGCTGCCGCGGCATCGCGGTGCGGCTGCCGGAACTCAGGAGCCGGAAGCGGTCGTCCAGCCGCCGCGCGATCTGGTCCGCCGTCATCGACCGCAGCCGCGCCGCGGCCAGTTCCAGCGCGAGCGGCATCCCGTCCAGGCTCCGGCAGATCTCCGCCACGGCGTCCGAAGTGGACTCGTCGAGCACGAACCCCGGCCGCACCGCGACCGCCCGTTCGGTGAACAACCGCACCGCCTCGGCGACCGCCAGCGGCCCGACCTGGCACAGCGCCTCACCGGTGATGGCGAGCGGCTCCCGGCTGGTGGCCAGGATCCGCAGCCCGGGCACCCGGGCCAGCAGCTGGAAGGCCACGTCGGCCACGGTGTCGACCACGTGCTCGCAGTTGTCCAGCACCAGCACCGCGTCACCACCGTCGAGCAGCGCCACGATCTGCGACATCGCGTCCACCGGCAGCTTCGGCGCGCTGGTCGTCCGCAGGTCCAGCGGGCCCAGCGCGCCCAGGATCGCGCCGGGCACGTCGTCCGCGTCGCGCACACCCGCGAGCGCGACGAACCACGCGCGCGCCGGGTGGCGTTCCGCCGCTTCGGTCGCCAGCCGGGTCTTGCCCGCCCCACCGGGGCCGACGAGTGTGACCAACCGCGACGCCGACAACGCCCGGGCGACCTGGCCGAGTTCCCGCTCGCGGCCGACGAAACTGGTCAGCCGCACCGGCAGCGCAGGCTCGGCGCGCGCCGCCGCGACCTCGCCGCGCAGGACCTTCAGGTGCGCGTCGCGGAGTTCGGCCGACGGGTCGACGCCCAGCTCCTCGGCCAGCGTGGCGCGGATCCGCTCGAACACGGCGAGGGCGTCGGCCTGGCGGCCGCTCGCGGCCAGCGCCCGCATCCGCAACGACGCCAGCCGTTCCCGCAGCGGGTGCGCCTGCCCGGCGGCGTCCAGGTCCGCCAGCACCTCGGCGTGCCGCCCGAGCGCCAGCTCGGCCTCGAAGCGGTCCTCCACGGCGGCGATCCGCAGGTCGTTGAGCCGCGCGACCGGGGCCTGCGCGAACGGCGCGTCGAGCACGTCGGCCAGCGCGCCGCCGCGCCACAACGCGAGCGCTTCGCCGAGGTCCGCGGCGGCCTCGCCGGGGCGTCCGGCGGCGAGTTCCCGCCGTCCGCGGGCGGCCAGCTCCTCGAACCGCTGGGCGTCCACGTCGGCGTCGAGGGTGTAGCCGCCGGAACCGGAGGTGATGGCGCCCGCGCGGCCCAGCGCCCGCCGCAGCCGGGACACCAGCGACTGCAGGGCGTTCGCCGCGTCCGCGGGCGGGTCGGCGCCCCACAGGCCGTCGATCAGCGCGTCGGTGCCGACCGCGCGGCCGGGGTCGAGCGCCAGGCGGGCCAGGAGCATGCGCAGGCGCGGACCGCCGATGTCGATCGGCGTGCCGTCGTCCGCCTGGGCCCGGACCGGGCCGAGCAGTGCCACCCGCACGGCTACCACTGTTCCAGATCAGGCGCCGGGCTTGAGGCTCTGCTCGAAGTAGTCGACCATCTCCTGCGGTGTCGGGCCGCTCCCGCCGAAGTCGATCCACACCAGCAGGCCGCAGATCTCGGCGTCGTCCGCGCCGAACAGCATGATGCCCATCCCGATCGCCGTGCCCGCCAGGTACCGGCCGCTCAGCCCGGCACCGCTCCAGGTGCCGTCGAGGGTGCCGTCCGAACCGTCCATCTGGGACTCGACGCCCGGTTTCAACTCGTCGAACGACATGCCCTCGTAGTAGATGACGGACCGGCCGCTGGTGGTCGAATCGCTGGGCAGCTTGCAGGTCACCACGTTCTCGGCGCCGGCCTCCTCGATCGGCGCACCGGCCCCGCCGCTTTCGCAGGTCCCGGCGTCCGGCACGGTGCCGGCGAGCCGGCGCAGGCAGGACGTGAAGCCCTCGGCGTCCGGCTCGCCACCGGGCGAGCAGGTCGCGGCGACCTGCCTGGTCGAGACCTGGGCGGCGTTCCCGCTGGTTCCGACCGGATCGCCGGAGCCACCGCGGGTGACCGCCAGGAGGGTGATCACCAGCGCGGCGACCAGCACGCCGACGCCGGCGCCGATGAGCAGCGGCGTGCGCACGCCCGTGGGCTTCGGCCGGGGCGGCGGTGGCTGCCAGGCGGCGGGTGGGGTGGCCGGCGCCATCGCCGGGAGCGTGCGGCCGTCGATCGCGGGCGGCGTCGGCGGCGGGCCGGCCGGGACGTGGTGCAGTCCGAACGCGACCGCGGTCTCCGGCTGGTCCTGGGTGGTCGGCAGGACGCCGAGCTGTTCGGCGAGCAGTGTCGCGACCAGCGGCATCCGGCTCGGCCCGCCGACCAGGTAGACGCCGGTGAGCTGCCGCGGGGTGTGCCCGGCGTCGCGGATGGTCGCGGCGAGCATCTCGGCGCTGCGCAGCAGGTTCGGCCGGACGAGCGCCTCCAGCTCGGCGCGGGTGACCAGGACGTCGTCGAACGGTTCGGGCATCGGCACTTCGGTGTGCGCGTGGCGGGACAGGGTCTCCTTGGCCTCGCGCACGTCCTGCAGGAGGGCGCGGCGGGTGCGCCGGTCGGCGAGGCTCCCCGGCCGCAGCATGCGCTGCCACTGGGCCGGGTCGGTGTGGGAGACCTGGCGGCCGACGTGTTCGAGGAGGGCCTGATCGATGTCGAGGCTGCCCAGGTCCGGCAGGCCGTTGTCGGCCAGCACGGTGAAGCCGCGGTCGGTGACGCCGATGACGGCGCAGTCGAACGTGCCGGCGCCGAGGTCGTAGACGGCCAGGGTGCTGCCGGGCGCGAGGGCGCGGCCGAGGGAGGCGTAGTGCGCGGCGGCGGCGACCGGTTCCGGGATGAGGACCGGGTCGGCGCCGAGACCGGCCTTGATCGCGGCCTGGCGGAGGAGCTGCTGGCGGGTGGCGCCCCAGCGGGCCGGGTGGGAGAGGCGGACCTGGTCGAGCGGCTGCCCGGCGAGCTGGCGGTGGGCCTCCTCCGCGACGCGACGCAGGACCGCGGCGAGAGCGTCGGTCACCTCGACGACGGTGTCGCCGAGCAGGAGGGTCGCGTCGTCGATGCGGCGCTTGGGATTGGGCTCGAACCGGGCCGGATCCAGGCGCGCCCGGCGCTCCGCGTCCTGCCCGACGACCAGCGTGCCGTCCTCGCCCGCGAAGATCGCGGACGACATGGTCACCGACCCGTCGATCTCGATGACCCGCGGCCCGCGCCCGAACGCGGACAGGACGGCCACCGTGCTCGACGTACCCAGGTCGATCGACAGGACGTTCATGAGCCTCCCCTCGGCCCGATCACACTATCGGGGCGCCCGGGACGCGAAGTGCCCCCAGGGAACCAGTCCCTGGGGGCACTCGCTTCGGCGGCCTAGAAGATCAGCGCTCGCCCTCGGCGTCGTCCTCGTGGGTACCCGCGCCGATGCTCACCGGCGGGGCGTCGGGGACGTCGGACGGCTTCGGCTCGCCGCGGAAGACGAAGCGCGCCTCGTCGTCGCGGTCCTCCGGGTTGCCGCTCCAGCCCTCGACGTCGACGATCACGATCTGACCAGCCTCGACCTCGCCGAACAGGATCTTCTCGGACAGCTGGTCCTCGATCTCCCGCTGGATGGTCCGGCGCAGCGGACGGGCACCGAGCACCGGGTCGAAGCCGCGCTTGGCCAGCAGCGCCTTCGCCTTGTCGGTCAGCTCGAGAGCCATGTCCTTGGCCTTCAGCTGCTTCTCCACCCGCGTCGCCATCAGGTCGACCATCTGGATGATCTGCTCCTGGGTGAGCTGGTGGAACACGATGATGTCGTCGATCCGGTTGAGGAACTCGGGCCGGAAGTGCTTCTTCATCTCCTCGTTGACCTTCTGCTTCATCTTCTCGTAACGCGATCCCTCGTCGTTACCCGAAGAGAAGCCGAGGCTGACGGTCTTAGAGATGTCCGACGTGCCCAGGTTCGAGGTGAAGATCAGCACCGTGTTCTTGAAGTCGACCGTGCGGCCCTGACCGTCGGTGAGCCGGCCGTCCTCCAGCACCTGCAGGAGGGTGTTGTAGATCTCCTGGTGGGCCTTCTCGATCTCGTCGAACAGGACCACGGAGAACGGCTTCCGGCGGACCTTCTCGGTCAGCTGGCCACCCTCCTCGTAGCCGACGTACCCCGGAGGGGCACCGAACAGCCGCGAGGCGGTGTAGCGGTCGTGGAACTCGCCCATGTCGATCTGGATGAGCGCGTCGTCCTCGCCGAACAGGAACTCCGCCAGCGCCTTGGACAGCTCGGTCTTACCGACACCGGACGGGCCGGCGAAGATGAACGAGCCGGACGGGCGCTTCGGGTCCTTCAGGCCGGCCCGGGTGCGGCGGATCGCCTGGGAGACGGCCTTGACGGCGTCCTCCTGGCCGATGATCCGCTTGTGCAGCTCGTCCTCCATGCGGAGCAGACGCGTGGTCTCCTCCTCGGTGAGCTTGAACACCGGGATGCCGGTCCAGTTGGCCAGGACCTCGGCGATCTGCTCGTCGTCGACCTCGGCGACGACGTCCAGGTCACCGTCCTTCCACTGCTTCTCCCGCTCGGACTTCTGCGCGAGCAGGTTCTTCTCCTCGTCACGCAGCCGGGCGGCGCGCTCGAAGTCCTGCGCGTCGATCGCGGACTCCTTGTCGCGGCGCACCTTGGCGATCTTCTCGTCGAACTCGCGCAGGTCCGGCGGAGCCGTCATGCGGCGGATGCGCATGCGGGCACCGGCCTCGTCGATCAGGTCGATCGCCTTGTCCGGCAGGAACCGGTCGTTGATGTACCGGTCGGCCAGGGTGGCCGCGGCGACCAGCGCGGAGTCGGTGATCGACACGCGGTGGTGCGCCTCGTAGCGGTCCCGCAGGCCCTTGAGGATCTCGATGGTGTGCTCGAGCGACGGCTCGCCCACCTGGATCGGCTGGAAGCGGCGCTCCAGCGCGGCGTCCTTCTCGATGTACTTGCGGTACTCCTCGAGCGTGGTCGCGCCGATGGTCTGCAGCTCGCCGCGGGCCAGCATCGGCTTGAGGATCGACGCGGCGTCGATCGCGCCCTCGGCGGCACCCGCGCCGACGAGCGTGTGCAGCTCGTCGATGAACAGGATGATGTCGCCGCGGGTCTTGATTTCCTTGAGCACCTTCTTCAGGCGCTCTTCGAAGTCACCGCGGTACCGGGAGCCGGCGACCAGGGAGCCCAGGTCCAGCGTGTAGAGCTGCTTGTCCTTCAGCGTCTCGGGCACCTCGCCCTTGACGATGTTCTGGGCCAGGCCCTCGACGACGGCGGTCTTGCCGACGCCGGGCTCGCCGATCAGCACCGGGTTGTTCTTGGTGCGGCGGGACAGCACCTGCATGACCCGCTCGATCTCCTTGCCGCGCCCGATGACCGGGTCCAGCTTGCCCTCACGCGCGGACTGGGTGAGGTTGCGGCCGAACTGGTCGAGCACCAGCGAGGAGGACGGGGTGCCCTCGCCGCGGCCGGAACCGGCCTCGGCCGGCTCCTTGCCCTGGTAACCGGACAGCAGCTGCAGCACCTGCTGGCGCACCCGGTTCAGGTCCGCGCCCAGCTTGACGAGGACCTGAGCGGCCACGCCTTCGCCTTCGCGGATCAGGCCGAGCAGGATGTGCTCGGTGCCGATGTAGTTGTGGCCGAGCTGCAGCGCCTCGCGCAGCGACAGCTCGAGCACCTTCTTGGCACGCGGGGTGAACGGGATGTGCCCGCTCGGCGCCTGCTGACCCTGGCCGATGATCTCCTCGACCTGCTGGCGGACGCCTTCCAGCGCGATACCCAACGATTCGAGCGCCTTGGCGGCGACACCCTCACCCTCGTGGATCAGGCCCAGGAGGATGTGCTCGGTGCCGATGTAGTTGTGGTTGAGCATCCGGGCCTCTTCCTGGGCCAGGACGACCACCCGCCTCGCGCGGTCGGTGAACCTCTCGAACATTCCCACTCCCTCGACTGCTGCGCCGGCGGTGAGCATCCATCACTTCGCGATGGATTCAGCACCGTGAGTCCACTGTAGTAGCCATGCGGTCCCACCGGACTACCACTGGGGCGGATTAGGTCACAGCTGATGTAGATGCCGGGAACTCCCGGCGACTGAGTCTGCGCTGGTAGCTGACGTAAGGGTCAACGCGGGACTTCTCCCGGCGATTCCGCAAGCCCCGGTTTGTCCGCTCACCGCGAACACCCCCGTTGCGGGGACGGGACTGGCGCTCGCGCCCGGAATGAGTAAGGTAAGGCGAACCTAACCACCCGGACGGAGCAGGGAGGTCCGCCATCGACACCGCGCTGGGCGCTCTCGACGCGTCCGTCACGAGGGTGGCCGCCCTGCAGGACCGCATGGAAGTGCGCACCGGCCTGCCCGCCACGGGCTCCTGGCAGCGCTGCAGCGACCTGCTGGCCGACCCCGCGCGGTTCGACGTGTGGCGCAAGCTCCTGGGCGAATGGCTGCGGGCGAACTTCGGCGAGGCGCCCGATCGGACGACCGCGGGTTTCGTCATGTCGTGGTACCTGCACGTGCCGGCGTTCACCGGTGCGTTGCTGCTCCATCACGAACGGCGAGTACCCATGCTGCGACCGGGTGAACTCGCCTTCCGCCTGTGCGCCGACCGCCCGCACCCCGAAGGTGTGGCGGTGCTGGGGGACGAGTTCTACTGCCTGCCCGGCGACCCGGCGGCGGGCAGCCCCGAGGCGACGGTGGTCGCGGACGAGAAGGCGCTGGCCGCGGTGCTGCGCGCCCGGTACACGGCGCACGCGGCGCAGTTCGTGCGGGCCTACGCCCCGCTGAGCAGGCTGGGGCGGCGGATGCTGTGGGCCGCGGCGACGGATGCCCTGGACAGCACGCTGTGGTGGGCCGGGCTGTACGCCGGGAACGAGGAGGCGGGCGTCGCGGACGCGCACCTCGTGCTCGACGAGCACTACCCGCCGCTGACGGCGTCGACCCGGCTGAAGCAGACGGCGGACGGGTGGGCCCGGCGGCGGGAGAGCTGCTGTTTTTCGTACCTGCTGCCGGAACAGCCCCTCTGCGAGGGCTGCCCACGCACCTGCCGCCGGTGACTTTCACCACACCCTGATCGCCGCGGCTACCGCTGAGGTTCGCGCCACCCCGGATCGCGGCCCGTCAGGGCCAGCAGCCGGTCCAGCGTCGGCGCGTCCGCGGCGCACGGCACCTCCGGTCCGAAGACCTTCATCTCCCGCGCCTGCTCGGCCGTCGCCTGCGCGGAGGTGAACAGCGCCTCCGCCGTCGCCGGGTCCACGGTCAGCGGGTGGCCCGTTGCGCGGGCGAGGTCCCATCCGTGCACCACCCATTCGGTGAGCACCATTTCGGCGATCATCGGCGCCGGCATCTCCGAACCGCCGAACTTCGTGGTGCCCTCCAGCGCCCCCGGCCGTCCACAGGCATCCACAATTCCATCCACAAGCGTGCACAGCTCGCTCAGCCAGTCACCCTGCGTGAGATCGGTGTCTCGCTCCCCGGCGGCGACCGTGGGCGCCGGTTCGCGCCGCAGCGCCGCCGCCATCCACGGCCCCCAATAGAGCAGGTGGTTGAGCAGGCCCCGCACGTCGTATTCGGCGCACGGCGTCCGGTTGTCCAGTTGTCCGGGTTCGATGGCGCGCAGCAGCGCGGTGAACTCGCGCGCGGCCCGCTCCAGCATCGGTCGAAGGTCTGTCATGCCTCCATTCAGCCGAATGGCGGCGCCGCCGTCTTGAACAAAAGCGACAGCCGCTCGCGAATGACCGGGCGGACAGAACCGTGTTCAACCTGTCGCGCAATGAAAAAAGCCGCCGGGAATCCCCGGCGGCCCTTCCACGCCCCTCTTTACCCGAACTGTGCTCAGTTCTTCTTGTGGTAGGCCTCCACGACCTCGGACGGGATACGCCCGCGGTCGGAAACCTGGTACCCGTTCTTGCGCGCCCAGGCCCGGATGGCCTGGTTCTGCTCGCGGTCGACCGAGGCGGAACGGCCCGCCACCTTGCCCGCCGGCTGGCGACCCGCCGTGCCCCGCTTGCGGCCACCGGCACGCCGCGCGTGCTCGACGTACTGGGCCAGCGCGTCACGGAGTTCCTCGGCGTTTTCCGCCGACAGGTCGATCTGGTACGAGATGCCGTCCAGTCCGAACTCGACGGTCTCGTCCGCCTCCGAGCCGTCGATGTCGTCGATGAGCGACACCAGCACCTTCTGTGCCATGTGTTTCCTCCTGTTTTAGGCCAGCCACGAATGATCGGGCAGGGGCAGGCGCCCTGACCAGAAGCCATTGACTAGGACATTAATACCCGGAATCAGGGCCGCACGCAAATCACGTTACCGATACCGTGACCAGTTCCTGCCTGCTATTCGGGGCGCACCAGGGGGAAGAGGATGGTCTCGCGGATGCCCAGGCCGGTCAGGGCCATCAGCAAGCGATCGATGCCCATTCCCACGCCACCACTCGGTGGCATTCCGTACTCGAGCGCGCGCAGGAAATCCTCATCGAGGCGCATCGCTTCGCTATCGCCTGCCGCGGCCTGCCGGGCCTGATCCAGCAATCTTTCCCGCTCGATCACCGGGTCGACCAGCTCGGAGTATCCGGTGGCCAGCTCGAATCCGCGGACGTAGAGGTCCCACTTCTCGGCCACGCCGGGCTTGGTCCGGTGCTGGCGGGTGAGCGGCGAGGTCTCGATCGGGAAATCCCGCACGAAAGTCGGCTCGTGCAGGTGGTCGCCGACGAGGTGCTCCCACAGTTCCTCGACCAGCTTGCCGTGGCCGAGTTTCGGGTCGACCTCCAGCCCGCGCGCCGAGGCGAACCCCCGCAGCTTCTCGACCGACGTTTCCGGCGTCACTTCTTCGCCCAGCGCGTCCGACAACGAGTCGTACATGCTCAGCGAGGTCCATTCACCGGACAGGTCGTACGGCGTGCCGTCGGCGAGCGTGACCTCCAGGCCACCGAAAACGGCCTGCGCGGCTTCCTGGATCAGCTCGCGCGTCATCGCCGCGTTGGTGTCGTAGGTGGCGTAGGCCTCGTAGTACTCCAGCATGGCGAATTCCGGCGAATGCGAGGAGTCGCTGCCCTCGTTGCGGAAGTTGCGGTTGATCTCGAAGACCTTCTCGATCCCGCCGACCACGCACCGCTTGAGGAACAGCTCCGGGGCGATCCGCAGATACAGATCGATGTCGAACGCGTTCGAATGGGTGACGAACGGCCGGGCCGACGCACCACCGTGGAGCGTCTGCAGCATCGGCGTTTCCACCTCGGTGAAACCGCGGCGGTGGAACGAATCCCGCAGCGAGCGGACCACCGACGCCCGCGTCCGCACCACGTCGCGCGCCTGCGGGCGCAGGATCAGGTCGACGTAACGCTGGCGGACGCGCGTCTCCTCGGCCAGCTCCTTGTGCGCGACCGGCAGCGGGCGCAGCGACTTCGCGGCCATGCGCCATTCGTCGGCCATGATCGACAGCTCGCCGCGCTTGGAGGTGATGACCTCACCGTGGACGTACACGTGGTCACCGAGGTCGACGTCGGACTTCCAGGCGGCCAGCGCCTCTGCACCGACGTTCGCGAGGCTGATCATCGCCTGCAGTTCCGTGCCGTCGCCCTCGCGCAGCGTCGCGAAGCACAGCTTCCCCCCGATGCGCGAGAACATGACGCGACCGGTCACGCCGACGACGTCGCCGGTGGCCGTGTCGGCGGGCAGGTCCGGGTGGGCCGCACGCACCTCGGCGAGCGTGTGGGTGCGCGGCACTTCCACCGGGTACGGCTCCACGCCCTCCGCGAGCAGCCGGTCGCGCTTGGCCCGACGGACCCGCATTTGCTCGGGCAGGTCGTCAGCGGGCACCGGGCGCTCCGGGGAGGGGGAATCCGTCATGCGGACAGGGTATTCAAGGCCGTTCCGACTAGGCCAACCGGATTACCTGTATCGACCTGCGGATGTTCACCGATGGCATCGCGCGAGTGAGCGAAGCCACCTCATCGGCGGAGCGTGAGCTCTGGAACAGCTTCGCGGAGCCGGTCTGCAGATCGATCACCTCGGCAGCTTGAAAGCGGCGCATCCGGTGCGCAGCGCGTCGAGCAGGTAAGCCGGGCAGTGTTCGGCATACGCGCCCGCACACCCTCCGATGAGCGGAGTGCCGGTGCCGGCCGGCCAGGCGTTCCACTGGTTCGACGTCGACGCCGCGCTCACCGAGATCGCCCGCGTGCTGCGCCCGGGCGGCGTGGTGGCCGGGCTGTGGAACGGCAACGACGATTCCGTGCCGTGGGTCGCCGAAATGGCGCGCGTCGCCGGTTTCGTCCGGCGCCCGGTGGGTGGCCGATCTGGGGCGACCACCCGGCGTTCGGTCCGTTCGAGGAGACGACTTTCCGGCACGCGCACCGCCGCACGCCCGAAAGCCTGGTCGAAACGATCTCCACGCATTCCCGCCTCATCGTCGCCGAGGCCGGCGAGCGCGCGCGGACGCGGGAGCAGCTGCTGGAATTCCTCCGCACCCACCCGGACACCGCCGGGGGCGAATTCGACCTGCCGCTGGTGACGACCGTGCTGCGCGCGGTCCGCCGCTAACGCGCCTGGCGTTCGAAGGCCAGGCGCAGGCCCAGCAGCGTCAGGTCGGGCACGTGCTCGGTGATCGTCTCCGACTCGCCGATCACCAGCGGCGCCAGGCCGCCGGTGGCGAGCACCGTGACCGGCTCGTGCGTGCGCGCGGTCAGCTCCCGCACGATCCGCCGCACCAGGCCGTCGACCTGACCGGCGAACCCGAACACGATGCCGGACTGCAGGCACTCCACGGTATTCTTGCCGATCACCGACCGCGGCCGGACCAGCTCGACCTTGCGCAGCGCCGCCGCGCGCGAGGCCAGCGCGTCGACCGAGATCTCGATGCCCGGCGCGAACGCGCCGCCGAGGAACTCGCCCTTCGCGGAGATGACGTCGACGTTGGTCGAGGTGCCGAAGTCCACGACCACGCACGCCGTGCGGTACAGGTGGTGCGCGGCCAGCGTGTTCACCAGCCGGTCCGCGCCCACCTCGCGCGGGTTGTCGACCAGCAGCGGGACGCCGGTGCGCACGCCGGGCTCGACGACGACCTTCGGCACCCGCGCGTAGTAGCGCGCGAGCATGACCCGCATCTCACGCAGCACCGCGGGCACGGTCGACAGCGCGCTGATCCCGGTGATCGCGTCGGCGTGCTCGCCGAGCAGGCCGCGCATGGTCAGCGCCAGCTCGTCGGCGGTCATCTGCGCGTCGGTCCGCATCCGCCAGTCGCCGACGAGCTTGGCCGCGTCCCCCCGGCCCTCGTACAGGCCGAGCACGATGTTCGTGTTGCCGACGTCGATCGTCAGGAGCACCTGCGTCAGCTCTCGGCGTGCAGCAGTGCGTCCAGGCGCGCCGCGTCGACGGTCTCGGCGACCGGGAACGGGTTCTCCCGGTCCGGCGACGCGATCGGGATGCTGCCGCTCACCAGACCCGACCCGGCCGGCGCGTGGCCGGGGTCGCTGCCGGCGTGCTTGATCCGGTTCTCGTCGTCGACGAACACGATCCGCGGCTGGTAGGTGGCCGCTTCGGCGTTGTCCATCTGCCCGTAGGAGATCAGGATGACCAGGTCGCCCGGGTGCACCAGGTGCGCGGCCGCGCCGTTGATCCCGATCACGCCGCTGTCCCGCTCGCCGGGGATGACGTAGGTCTCCAGCCGCGCGCCGTTCGTGACGTCCACAATGGACACCTGCTCGCCGGGCAGCAGGTCGGCCGCCTCCATCAGCGTCTCGTCGATCGTGACCGACCCGACGTAGTGCAGGTTGGCCTGGGTGACCGTCGCGCGATGGATCTTCGACTTCAGCATCGTGCGGTACATGGTTATCTCTCTTCCTCCGACGCGCCCAGCACCACCGGGACGTTGTCGATCAGCCGGGTCCGCCCCACGCGGGCGGCGATCAGCAACCGTGCTTCCCCATCGACGGGTGCGGGACCGAGATCGGTTCCCCGCAATTCGAGGTAATCGACGTCGACCTCGGGACGAGCGGCCAGCGTCTCGCGCGCCGCCGCGAGGACCGCCTCCGCGCCGTTCGGACCGGCGTGCCCGCCCGCCGCCAGCGCCGCGGACAGCACCACCGCCGATTCCCGCTGTTCCGGCGTGAGGTAGACGTTGCGCGAGGACAGCGCCAGTCCGTCGGCCTCCCGGACCGTCGGCACCCCGATCACGCGGACGTCCAGGTTCAGGTCGCGCACCATCCGCTTGATCAGGACCAGCTGCTGGTAGTCCTTCTCCCCGAAGAACGCGTAGTCGGGCGTGACGATGTGGAACAGCTTCGCCACCACCGTCAGCACGCCGGCGAAGTGGCCGGGGCGGTGCGCGCCCTCCAGCTCGTCGCCGAGCGGGCCGGGGTGCAGGGTCACCGCGTGGCCCTCGGCGTAGAGGTCGCCGACCTTGGGCACGAACGCGATCTCGACGCCGTCCTCGGCGAGGATCTCCAGGTCCCGCTCCAGCGGCCGCGGGTAGGCGTCGAAGTCCTCGCCCTCACCGAACTGCAGCGGGTTCACGAAGATCGAGACGGCGACGACGGTGTTCGGCAGCCGCTTGGCGCGGCGGATCAGCTCGCGGTGGCCGGCGTGCAGCGCGCCCATGGTCGGCACCAGCGCGACCTTGCGGCCCACCGAGCGCAGCGCCGCGGTGACCCGGTGGACGTCGCCGGGCGTCTGGTAGGTGTTCAGCTGCCCGCGGCTGAATTTCGGTGTGGTCACGGGTGTTCCGGCCTTTCGAGGAGTTCGGTGATCTCGGCGGCGGCACCGGCGTCGAGCAGGCCGGCCGCTTCGGCTCGCTGCGCGGTGCGCCGGGCGAGCGAGGTGTAGGCGGGCACGATCGCGGGCTCGGTGGCTTCGAGCACGCCGAGGTGCTTGCGCAGCGTACCGGTGTCGCCGCGGGCGACCGGACCGGTCAGCGCCCGGTCACCGTGCCGCAGCGCGTTGTCCAGCGCCGCCGACAACAGCGGGCCCAGCATGCGCTCGGCGTTGCCGATTCCCGCGCCGCGCAACAGGTCCGCGCAGTCCTCGACGAGCGTGATCAGGTGGTTGGCGCCGTGCGCGAGCGCCGCGTGGTACAGCGCACGGGCGGCTTCCGGCACGCGCACCGGTTCCGCGCCCATCTCGACGGTCAGCGCCTCCCCGACGCTCCACGCGGCCTCGTCGCCGGCCGCGGCGGTGACGCCGACGCTGCACGCGGTCAGCCGGTCCAGGTCCTCGGAGCGGCCGGTGAAGGTCATGACCGGGTGCAGGGCCAGCGGCAGCGCACCGGCTTCGGCGGCCGGGGCCAGCACGTCGAGGCCGTGCGCGCCGGAGGTGTGGATGACGATCTGGCCGGGACGCCAGGACCCGGTGGCGGCCAGGCCGCGGACAAGGCCGCCGAGTTCGTCGTCGGGCACGGCCAGCAGCACGAGGTCGGCGGCCGCGGCGACCTCGTCCGGCGGTTTCAGCGGGACACCGGGCAGCATGCGCTCGGCGCGGGCCTGGGAGGCGGCGGAAATACCGGACGCGGCGACCACGGCGTGCCCGGACCGGGCCAGCGCGGCGCCGTCGACGCTGCCCACGCGGCCGGCGGAGATCACCCCGACGCCGAGCCTGGCGGGACGACTCACGGCGTGCCCCTGTGGACGCTCATGGCAGCAGAACTCCTCGGCTCGTTCCAGTCCCGCTCCTGGCGCGGGTACCGGACGACGGGGCGAGGGTAGCTCGCGGAAACGCCCCGGGTCGGCGGCAGGTGACCAGCTTCACCCGACCCGGTTTACCCGGTATGACTGCCTTCACCCGCCAGCCGGACCGCGTCGGCGCGGGACGAGCACAGCGCGGCGAGCAGTTCCCGCTTGCGCTTCTCGTGGTCCGGGGTCGCCCGGCGGCGGCGCAGGAACGCGAGTTCGGTCACGCTGGCCTGGTAGCGGGCGACGGCCTTCGCCGCGTCCCGCCCGGACTGCCGGCGGGCCTGGCGGCGCCACTCGCGGCGGCCGGCGAGCGTGGACAGCAGCTCGACCTCCGACGGCGCGATCAGCCGCGCCTGGACCATGGCGGGCAGGGCGGCGGTGACGATGCGTTGCTCGCGGCGGCGCTGCAGGAGGACGAGCATCACGACCGCGACGAACATCGGCACCATGATCAGGAAGTAGACGTTGAGGAACGTCTGGGCGCCGCCGAGGACGGCCGCGCCGTTCCACAGGGCGTGCAGCAGGACGGCGGCGAGGTAGGCGCCGAGCGGGGCGAGGACCTTGACGGTGCGGTTGTCGGCGCGGGCAGCGTAACCGAGGCCGATGCCGGTGATGGCGGCGAACAGCGGGTGCGTGAACGGTGACATCACGCCGCGCAGCACGAACGCGGCGATCACGCCGGTGCTGGTGGCGTCGCCGAAGCCGTAGTCGGCGAAGGCGCGGCCGAAGTAGTAGATGTTCTCGGTGAACGCGAAGCCTGCGGCGGTGAAGCCCGCGTAGACGACACCGTCGATGATCCCGTCGAACTCGTCGGCGCGGCGGAGGAGGATCGCGAGCACGAACGAGGCCTTCGCGGCCTCCTCGACGAGCGGGGCGGACAGGAGCGCGGACAGCTTGCTGCCGCTGCCCTCGCCGAGGAGCAGGTCGCCCACGGTTTCGGCGGTGTTGTTGATCAGCAGGGCGGTGATCGCGGCGACGCAGGCACCCCAGCAGAAGGCGACGAGGAGGAGCTTCGCGGGCTCCGGCTCCCAGCGGTCGGCCCACAGGATGGTCGCCACGACGACCGCGACGGGAACGAGCGCCGCGGCGACGCCGATGGCCACCGCGACGGGCCCGATCTGCACGGTGACCAGGCCGAGGACGGTCAGCCCGCACACGGCCAGGACGACGAGGCCGAGCACGGGCAGGAGCACGGTGAGCCTGCGAGGGGGTGCCGTCACAGCCCGGCACTTTACGGTGACGGGTTCAGCGGGCGGGCCCCACCTCGCCCCCGCTCCGGTGGGCTGTTGGCCGGCACGGTGGCCGAGGCATCAACCCACTGCCCTGCGGCCGGTGCTGGTCCCCCGGGAGCCACGACCGCGACAACGGTGTGGCGGCCTCGCGCGCCGGAATCTCCCTGCCCTGGTGACTACCGCGTCAGTCCTCGGCGCGGCGGGCATCCCCGTTGCCCGCCAGCAGTTCGCTCACCGAACGACCCGCCTGCCCCGGTGACTACCGCGTCAGTCCTCGGCGCGGCGGGGCATCCCCGTTACCCGCCAGCAGCTCGCTCACCGAACGACCCGCCCCGCTGGCTCCCGCGTCAGTCCTCGGCGCGGCGGCGTCGTCGTGGGGTCGCCGATTTGCCGTTGGCTGCCAGCAGTTCGCTCACGGAGCGGCCCGCCGAGTGGGATCCGGTGTCCTCCTCCACGGCGGCGCGGCGGCCGCGAGGGGCCTCCGGCTCGGGCTTCGCGCGGCGGCCGGTGCTCGCGCTGGTCCGTGGCTCGTCATCGGGGCGGTGGCGGCGGCCGGTGGCCTCGGCGGCGCCGGTCGCCTCGGCCGAGCGGCGCCCGGAGATCGCGGCGGCGGACCGGTACCCACTCGAATCAGCCGACCGACGGCCGGTGACCGCGGCACCCGCGGCCGAGCGCCCACCCGTCGGCTCGTCGTCCCCAGTCACCGCGGCACCCGCCGAGCGGCGGCCCCCGGGTGTCTCGGCTGCCGACAGCCTCGGTAGCGCTTCATCGGCATCCGGCGCACGCCGGCCCGGCGCCTCCTCGGCTTCCGGCATCGGCGCGCCCGCCTCGTCCGCCGCGCGGCGACGACGGCCGGCAGGCGCTTCGTCCTCCTCCGCGCGGCGGCGACGGCCCCCCGGCCTGCCCTGCTGCGCCAGCCGCCGGACCTCGACCGGCAACGTCTCGTTGACCACCGGATGGTCCTCCGGCACCGCGGCCACCGGCTCCGCACGCGGCGGCTCGGGCTGCACCGGTCGCGTCACGCGCGTCGGGAACGCGGCGGACAGGTCCGTCGCGGAGCGTTCGGCGCGCGGCGTCCGGTCCGCGTCGACGGCCTTCGCCACCTGCGTCGGTTGCTCGGCCCGCGGCGGCTCACGCTTGACGGGCGCCGTCGCGTTGGCCGGGCGCACCCGCTCGGGACGGCTGGGCGCGGGACGGCTCGGTTCGACCGGGCGGGCCTGCGGCTTCTTCGCCGCCGGCTGGACCCGCGTGCGCTCCGGGTCCACCGGCTCGGCGCCCGCGACCCGGCGGACGGGCAGGTCCATCGACACCTCGGGCCGCCGCGGCTCCGGCGCGCTCGGGCGGCCACCGGAACGCACCGGCTCCTTCTCCCGCACCCGCTCGATGAACTCGGTCGGCCGGTCGGTGATCTCCCGCTTCTTCGCGGCGGTGAGCTGCGGGGGCTGGCTCGTGCCGGACTCGACGACCCGCTGCTCCTCGCGCAGCGCCCGCATCCGGGTCGCCTGCGCGGTCAGCGCGACGCGCTCCAGCAGCACCTCGCCACCGAAGAGGCTCTGCAGGTTGTCCCGCAGCGACGCGATTTCCGAGCGCAGCGCGTCCAGTTCGCTGCGGGACTCGGACTCGATCCGTTGCCGCGTCTCGGCTTCGACCTCCAGCTCGAACTCGCGCCGCGCGGCGATCTCCCGTTCGAGCTCCAGCTCGTAGACCTCCTGCGCCTGCGCGACGGCCTCCTCTGTGGTCGTCGCCTGGCGGCGGTAGCGCACGGCGAGGAAGGCGCCGATCAGCGCCGCCCACAACGCGGCGACGATGCCCAGCCGCACGTAGCGGATGTCGTCGGCCAGTACCAGCGGAATCGTGGCGCCGACCGCGAGGACGAGGCCGATGAGAAACCACGGCCTGTCCACGACGCGGCCGCGCGTCTCGTCACCCTCGCCAGTCATGACCAACACCGTACCCGCTAGTTATGCGTCTGAGACCTAGTTGGTACTTCGAGCGGTCGGTTCCCCGCGTTAACCGGTCGGGTGATGATCGGGATCACTTTCGTCGTCCTCGGGGGTGCGGCAGCAGTGCTCCAGCCACAGCGCCGCGGCGATCAACATCGCCGCGCACACCGCCCCGATCGCGACGCTGCGGAGGTCGCTCGACGCCGCGGCCAGCTCCGACGCCCGCGGGATCAGCGCGCCGGCGATCCCGGCCCACGCGCCGAGCATGATCGCGCCGAGGAGCGAGGAGGCCTTCGCGAGCGCGACCGTGCGCGCCGCCGAGACCGCGTTGACGAGCCGGCCGGACCGGACCCGGGACCGCATCGTGAACGCCAGTGCGACTTCGATCACCGCGAGCAGGAACAGCGTGATGCCGACCGGGCGCGGCACGCGGGGCAGGTCCCCGTAGGCGAACCGGAACAGCAGGTACGCCACGACGAGCCCGATCAGCCCGGCGATCACCAGTTCACGGGGCCGGGTGAAGTGCATACCGCCACGGTACCCAGGTGATCGTGGCACAGTTGACTCTCCACTGGCCGGAGGGTTGAGCATGGGACGCGCGGACGGGACGTTCACCATCGGCGAGCTGAGCCGGCGGACCGGGTTGCCGGTCAAGACCATCCGGTTCTACGCCGACGAGGGGCTGCTCCCGCCCGCCGACCGCACGAGTTCCGGCTACCGGCTCTACGACGTCACGGCCATGGCCCGGCTCGAACTGATCAAGACGTTGCGCGAGCTCGGTCTGGGGCTGGTCGACGTGTCGGCGGTGCTGGCGCGGGAGACGAGCGTCCCCCGGCTGGCCCGGCGGCACATCGACGCGCTCGACGAGCAGATCCGCAGGCTGCGGCTGCGGCGCGCGGTCCTGCGTGCGGTCGTGAAACGCGAATCCGAGCTGGCGGAAGTGAAGCTGATGACCAGGCTGGCGACGATGTCCGACGAGGAGCGGGCCCGTCTGCTCGACGAGTTCTGGCAGGAGGTGACCGAGGGCCTGCCCGTCGACGCCGAGTTCTACGAGCGGATGCGGGCGGCGAAGCCCGAACTGCCCGACGATCCGTCGCCCGAGCAGCTGGAGGCGTGGATCGAGTTCGCCGAGCTGATCCAGGATCCGCGGTTCCGCGCGGTGACCCGGCGGATGAGCGAACGGCACGCCGACGACCTCCGGGCCGGCGAGGCGACCGTACCGGCGCAGGCGGAGTGGATCGAGTGGAGCGAGCGGGCACACCAGGCGCTAAAGGCCGGGCTGTCGCCGGACTCGGCGGAGGGCCGCGCGCTGGCCGACGACATCGCCCGGGTGTGGGCGCCGGAGGGGCAGGATCCGGATGATCCCGCGTTCCGGAATTCGGTGGCGGACCGGATCGCCGTCGGGACCGATCACCGGGCCGAGCGGTACTGGCAGTTGATGGCGATCATGAACGGCTGGCCGGAGGTGCCGACGCGGGTCCCCGCCGTGGAGTGGCTGACGGCGGCGCTCCGCGCCTGACCCGGGGTCAGCGGGGGAAGGGGTACAGGCGGTTCACCGAGGCACGGTCCGAATCGGGGCGAGCCCGCAACAGCTCGGCGATCGGGCCGTGGCCCGGCAGCACCGCGTCGGGATCGATCTCCAGCCACGGGATCAGCACGCTGGCGCGCTCGGGGGTGCCCGGGTGCGGCAGCAGCAGCTCCGGATCGTCCGAGCGCACTCCGTCCACCGTCACCACGTCCACGTCCAGCGTGCGCGGGCCCCACCGGAGCTCGCGCACGCGGCCGGCCCGGCGTTCCAGCTCCTGGCCCGCCCGCAGCCAGGCCCACTCGTCCCGCGCCGGATCGTCCACAATGCACACGGCGTTCAGAAAGTCCGGCTGGTCCTCGACGCCCCACGGCGCCGTTTCGTACACACTGGACACCGCGACCACCGCGGAGCCCAGGGAGTCCACCACGGACTTCAGGTACGCCAACCGGTCGCCCAGGTTGGAGCCCAGCGACAGGACCGCCCTCACGCGCGCTCCCGGTGCACGGTCACGGCGACGTCGGCGAAGGTCAACGGAATCGGCGCGGACGGCTTGTGCACGGTCACCTCGACCGCGGACAACCGCGCATCCTCGAGCACCTCGTCGGCGATCCGGCCCGCGACGCTCTCGATCAGGTCGTACGGCTCGCCGCCGACGATGTCGGCCGCCAGTTGCGCCAGCTCGCCGTAGTGCAGGGTCTGCGTCAGATCGTCCGATGCGGCGGCGGGCGCGAGGTCCAGCCACGCCACGATGTCGACGACGAACTCCTGCCCGTCCCGCTTCTCGTGCTCGAACACCCCGTGCCGCCCGAACACGCGCAGCCCGGTGAGCGTGATCCGGTCAGGCACGCCCACGCCTCCACGCCGCGGCGACCGCGACGGCGTCCAGCGACGAACCCACGTTGTGCACCCGCACGCCCCACGCCCCCTTGACCGCGGCGATCGCGGACACCGCCGCCGTCGCGTCCTCCCGGCCGTCCGGCGGGCGCGGCGAGCCGTCGGCGTCCGCCAGCAGGCTGCCCAGGAACCGCTTGCGCGAAGCCCCGACCAGCACCGGGAACCCCATGTCGAGGAACGCTTCGAGCCCGTTCAGCAGCGCCCAGTCGTGCTCGGCGCGCTTCGCGAACCCCAGGCCCGGGTCGATGACGATCTTCTCCGGCGCGACGCCGGCGGCCAGCGCCGCGTCGATCCGCCCCCGCAGCTCGCGCTGAACGTCCGCGACCACGTCGTCGTACTTCGCGAGCGCGTTCATGTCCTTGCTGTGCCCGCGCCAGTGCATCAGCACCCACGGCGCCTGGCTGGTCGCGGCCACTTTCGCCATGTCCGGATCGGCCAGGCCACCGGACACGTCGTTGATGATCTCCGCCCCCGCGTCGAGCGCCGCTTCGGCGACCGCCGCACGCGTGGTGTCCACCGAGAGCCGCAGGCCGTCGGCCGCCAGCGTGCGCACGACGGGCAGCATGCGGGCGATCTCGGTCTCCGCGTCCACCCGCGACGAGCCGGGACGCGTGGACTCGCCGCCGACGTCGATGATGTCCGCGCCGCGCTTCCACATCTCGTGCGCGTGGGCCAGCGCCGCGTCCAGGTCGAGGTACCGGCCGCCGTCGGAGAACGAGTCCGGCGTGACGTTCAGGACGCCCATCACCAGACAGCGGTCCGGCACCCCGGTGGTCATCGACGGCCCTTGATCAGTTCCAGTGCCTCCGCCCGGGAGGTCGCCGACGTCTGCAGCATGCCGCGCACCGCCGACGTGGTGGTGCGCGCGCCCGGCTTGCGGATGCCGCGCATCGACATGCACAGGTGCTCGGCTTCGACCACGACGATCACGCCGCGCGGCTCCAGCTTGCGCACCAGCGCGTCGGCGATCTGCGAGGTCAGCCGCTCCTGCACCTGCGGGCGCTTGGCGTAGAGGTCGACCAGCCGGGCCAGCTTCGACAGGCCGGTGACCTTGCCGTGGCTGTTCGGGATGTAGCCGACGTGGGCGACGCCGTGGAAGGGCACCAGGTGGTGCTCGCACGTGCTGTACATCGGGATGTCGGTGACCAGCACCATCTCTTCGTGCGACTCGTCGAAGGTGCGCGAAAGCACCTCCGCCGGGTCCGTGTACAGCCCGGCGAACATCTCCCGGTAGGCACGGGCCACCCGGGCCGGGGTGTCCCGAAGGCCCTCCCGGTCCGGGTTCTCGCCCACGGCTTCCAGCAGTTCACGCACCGCTTTCTCGGCGCGCGCCTGATCGAAGACCGGTCCTTCCTCGGGCGTCAGCTCACTGTCGATCTTGACCGTCCTGCTCGTCGGAATTCCGCCGGTGCTGGCCCTGGCCCTCCTCGGAGCCACCGAACCAGTCACCCTGCCGCGGCTGCTCGCTCTGGTTCGGGCGCCACGGCGTCTGGCCACCCGGCTGGGTCGCCGGGGTCCAGCCCGGAGGCGCACCGTAGTTCGGCGGGCCGGACTGGTTGCCCCCGTTGTAGGGCTGCGGCCACTGGCCGGTGCCGTTCGGCCCGTACGGGCGGCCGCCACCGTTGGGCGGCGGCGGGTAGTTCCCGCCCGAGGGGGGCGCGTACGGGTTCGACGGCGGTTCCGGCTGGCTGTACGGCGGGCCACCGGGCAGGTCGCTGCCGCCCGGCCTGGTGCCGACCGGGGTCGGCACCTGGCGCGGCGCCGGCTTCTTCTCCGGCGGAGGCCACGGCTCGCCGCGTTCCATCGCCAGCTCACCCGGGGTCTTGACCGGCGGCTTGTCCGACGGGGTGCGCTCACCGAATTCGTTGAACACGGTGATGTGCGGCCGCTTCTCCACGGTGGCGAAGATCCGCTCGAGGTCCTTGCGGGTCAGCGTCTCCTTCTCCAGGAGCTCCACCACGAGTTCGTCGAGCACGTCGCGGTAGGTGTTGAGCACCTCCCACGCCTCGGTGTGCGCGGTCTCGATGAGCTTGCGGACCTCTTCGTCGATCTCGTGCGCGACCTCGAGCGAGTAGTCCGCCTGGCGCCCGGCGGAGCGGCCCAGGAACGGGTCGCCCTGGTCCTGGCCGTACTTCACGGCACCCAGGCGGGCGCTCATGCCGTACTCCATGACCATCGCCTTGGCGATCTTGGTCGCCTGCTCGATGTCGGAGGACGCACCGGTGGTCGGCTCGTGGAACACCAGCTCCTCGGCCGTGCGGCCACCCATCGCGAACACCAGCCGGGCGATCATCTCGGAGCGGGTCATCAGCTGCTTGTCGTCCTCGGGGACGACCAGCGCGTGCCCACCGGTCCGGCCGCGCGGCAGGATGGTCAGCTTGTAGACCGGCTCCAGGTCCGGCATCGCCCACGCGGCCAGCGCGTGCCCGCCCTCGTGGTAGGCGGTGATCTTCTTCTCCTGCTCGGAGATGATCCGGCTCTTGCGGGCCGGGCCGCCGATGACCCGGTCGACCGACTCCTCCAGCGCGGCGTCGGTGATCACGTGCCCGTTCTGGCGGGCGGTGAGCAGCGCGGCCTCGTTGATGACGTTGGCCAGGTCGGCACCGGACATGCCCACGGTGCGCTTGGCCAGCGCGTTCAGGTCGACGCCCTGGGCCAGCGGCTTGCCCTTCGAGTGCACCTCGAGGATGGCGCGGCGGCCGGCCAGGTCCGGCGCGGACACCGGGATCTGCCGGTCGAAGCGGCCCGGGCGCAGCAGCGCGGGGTCCAGGATGTCCGGGCGGTTGGTGGCGGCGATCAGGATGATGCCGCCGCGCGAGTCGAAGCCGTCCATCTCGACGAGCAGCTGGTTCAGCGTCTGCTCGCGCTCGTCGTGACCGCCGCCGAGGCCGGCGCCGCGCTGGCGGCCGACCGCGTCGATCTCGTCGACGAAGATGATGCACGGGGCGTTCTGCTTGGCCTGCTCGAACAGGTCGCGGACCCGGGAGGCGCCGACACCGACGAACATCTCGACGAAGTCCGAACCGGAGATCGTGTAGAACGGCACGCCGGCCTCACCGGCGACGACTCGCGCGAGCAGCGTCTTACCGGTGCCGGGCGGGCCGTAGAGCAGCACGCCCTTCGGGATCTTCGCGCCCAGCGCCTGGTAGCGGGCCGGGTTCTGCAGGAAGTCCTTGATCTCGTAGAGCTCTTCGACCGCCTCGTCGGCACCTGCCACGTCGGCGAACGTCGTCTTCGGCATGTCCTTGTTCAGCTGCTTGGCCTTGGACTTGCCGAAGTTGAGGACGCGGTTGCCGCCGCCCTGGGCGTTGTTCATCATCCACATCAGCAGCAGGAGCAGCAGGCCGAGCGGGATGATGTAGTACAGGATCTGCGTGAAGAAGCCCTGTTGCGTGACCGTGGTGTTGAACTTGACGTTCTGCTTGTCGATCAACAGGTCGTAGATCGGTCGCGCCCCTTGGGACGGGAACGAGGTGATGATCTGGTCGACCTGCTGGCCGTCGACGTCGATCTTGTTCGTGAGCGACAGCTTGAGCTGCTGCTCCTTGTCCTCCAGGTTGGCTTCCTTCACGTTGTTGCCGTTGATCTGGGCAATCGCCTGTGAAGTGGGGACCTGGGTATAACCACGGTCGCTGTCGAAAAGGGTGTTGACCGCGAGGAAGATCAACACAACCGCGACGATCCACAGCAGCGGGTTCCTGAGCAGGCGCTTCCGGTCCATATGCCTCGGCCGTTCGGCCTCGACCCTCCCTGGCTAGGCGGTAGATGTCACATCCGCCGTCACGGTGTAGACAACAACTTGCGGTGTGCGAGGAACACCCCGTCCATCCAGGGTACAGTCCGGCCGACATGGGCACCTGCACGAGTCTCAAGCAGGTCAACGGCCGGTGTCGCGTTCGGGTTCCCCGGGGCGGTCCGGGTCAGTAGCCCGGGTCGGATGTGACGCTCGCCACCATCTCGCCGAGCCTGGTCCGCAGCGTTTTCGCGTCCGCCGAGGACACCGTCACCCACTCGCGCCCGTCGGCGCCCGGCCGGGACAGGCTCAGGTACCGGCCGGTGGCCGTGTCGAACCAGCCCAGCACGGGTGACCTGCGACGACCGCTCACCTCGGAGCGGCTGTTCGCGGCGAGCTGACCGCCGCGCAGCCGGGGCTGGCCGGCGAGCCGGGCGTAGGCCTCGCGCGGGTCCGACGAGCCCTCGGACAGCGACCGGCGCCGTGGTTTCGCGTCGCCGCCGACCGGGACCGCCGCCCGGGCCGGCTGGATCCGCAGTGCCTCGTCGACCGGAAGTGTGATGGAAGCCTCGGTGCCGCGCGTGCCCGGTGGCAGCAGGTCGACGACCGTCGAGGCCAGCCCCTCGGGGAAGGCGGGCCGGATCCAGATGCCGTCGGCGTCCTGGATCGCCACCACGCCCAGCGTGCCGTCGGTGGCCGCGAGGATCGAAACGGGCGGCACCTGGAAGTCCGGGATGTGCACGGCGTCGATGCTGGTGGTCGGCTGCGAGAGCACCCGGAACCAGTCCTCGACCCGCGGTTCCAGGCGGCCGTAGTGGTCGCGCAGGCCGCGGGCCTTCAACTCCTCGTGGGCCTGCTGGCGGAGCTTCGCGCGCTCGTCCATGGTCGCGCCGTGCGAGCGGACCTGCAGCGGGTAGGGCAGCTCGCCGATGCCGACCGCCTCCCAGAGGAAGTCGAAGGTCATCGGGGTGAAGAACTCGGGGCGGTTCACCAGGCGCTCTCCAGGGTCGAGATCTCACCGGACGCGACGGCCAGCCACCCACGCCCGAACCCAGCCAGCGCGAAGCGGTTCACCACGCACCTCCCGGCGTCAGGGTCTCACCGGCGGCGCGGGCCAGCATCTCGCCGAGGCGGTGCCTCAGGGTCGGTGCGTCGGCGGGGGCGATGGTGATCCAGTCGCGTCCGTCGTGGCCTCGGCTGGCCTGCGTGAAGTAGCGGCCGCTGTCGGTGTCGAACCAGCTCAGCACCGGTGGCCTGGTCTTCGCGCCGCTGCGGCTGCGGGCGTTGGCGCCGATCTGCCCGCCACGCAGGCGCGGCTGGGCCTGCAGCCGGGCCAGCGCCTTGCGATCGTCGTCGGCGCCGGTGCGGTCGCCGCCCGCGGTGCGGCGCTGCAGGAAGTCGGCCCCGGTGGCCGTCATCAGCTGCTCGAGCGGCACGGTGATCGACTTCTCGGTGCCCCGCGGCGCGGCGGGCAGCAGCGACACGATGGCGCTCGCGAGACCGTCCGCAGGCATCGGCTGGAAGTGGAAGCCCCGGTCGTCGTGCACCGCGAGCACACCGCGCCCGGCGAGCGCCGCCGCCACGGCGAGCAGCGGACGCGCGTCGGGCGCGGTGATGTGCACGCTGTCCAGGCTGGTCTCCGACCCCGACAGCACCTCGAAGAACTCCTCGACGTGCGGCGCGGGCCGGCCCCGGCCGTCGGCCGCGCCGCGCGCGGCCAGCCGGTCCAGGGTCTGCCGCCGCAGCTGGGCGCGCTCGTCCATCGTCGCGCCGTGCGAGCGCACCTCCAGCGGGTACGGCAGTTCACCTGCTCCGAAAGACTCCCACAGGAAGTCCAGTTCCAGCGGAGTGAGCAGCTCCGCTCGCACCATCAAGTCCCTCTTTCCGGGTTCGCGCGGTTGCGCCGGATCAGCGGTCGTCCTCGTCGTTCCAGGCCCCGATGACCGGCGGCGCGGTCGCCACGTTGGCGCCGAACGCCTCGTCCGGGTCGGCCTCGACGAGGAAGGAAGCCCTGGTGTGCTCCTCGTCCTCCGCACCCTGCGCGCCGCCGGCCCCCATGCCGCCGCCCATGCCCGAGGCGGGCGGCGGGGTGCCCGCCCCGCCGATGGTGCCACTGGTGCTCATCAGGCTCTGCTGGGCCTGCTGCTGCGCGGCGCCGTGGGCCTGCTGCGACTGGTCGGAACTGGCCGCCGTCTCGTCGCCGGCCGGGCGCTCCTTGGCGCCGGACTTGCTGCCCCGGCCGAGCGCGGCCTTGCCGCCCACCGCGGCCAGACCCGCGGCGCCCAGGCCGGCCGCCGCACCCAGCGCCGCCGAACCGCCGCCGCCGGACGAGGTCGGCGCCGCGGCCTGACCGGCACCGGAGACCGCGCCGGGCGCCTGCGCCGGAGGCGCGGGGACACCGTGCGGCCCCGGGGCGCCACCGGGCTGCCCACCGGCGGCGAAGGCACCCGTGCCGCCGCCCGGGAGCCCGGCGGTGACACCGCCGACCGGGCCGATCCCGACCGAACCGAGACCGCCCGGCACCGCGCCGGAACCGGCGCCGACGGACTGCGCCGAGGTGCTGCCGAAGCGGCCGTCCGCGGGCAGGCCGAGCGACTCCGGGCCGAAGCTCGGGGTCGCGCTGTCGACCTCGGACATCGCCTGGGTGTAGGCGTTGAAGTACTGGACCTGCTGCGCGTGCACGGCGCGGGCCTCGTCGGCCTGCACCTTCATGTCGGCGACCATCGCGGCCGGGCCGCCGGCGAGCATCGCCGCCGTCTGCTTGGCCGGGTCGAACTCCTTCGGCGCCGGCATCTTCTTGACCTCGGCGGCCGCGGCGGCCTGCTGCGCCATGCGGTGGGACATGGTGTGCGCCGCGTCGCCGGCCTGCTTGCTGGAGTTCGCGATGCCGACCAGCGCGCCCTGCGCGGAGCCGGCGCCCTGGCCGATCCACGCGTTGCCCAGCTCGGTGATCGCGTTGTACAGGTCGTCGGCCGCCTGGTGCAGGCTCTCGCCGTGCGACTGCCACTGCCGCCCGGTGGCCTCGGCCGTGGCCGGGTCGTTGTTCTGGGTGGCGCCGAGGTAGAGCTGGTTGCTCTCCTGCGAGGCCCAGTTCGGCGGGCTGCCGATGGCGCGGTCGCCGCCGTAGGTGAACCCGCCCGCGCTGTTGCGCGCCTGCTGCACCAGCGCGGCGGACTCGCCGTTGTCGCCCAGCTGGACGGCCTCGCCTCTGGGCTCGCTGCTCGGAGAAGTCATCGTCATCGTCCCCCCGGATTCAGACCTGACGCCCGGACGCCAGCGCGTCCTCGGCGGCCTGCTCGATCTTGTCGTAGTGGCTCATCGCCGCGACGATGGCGTCCTCGGCCTGCTGGTACTGGTTGTAGAGGTTGCGCAGCGCGGTCGCGTACGACTCGCCGCCCCCGTCGGCGCGCTGCACGAACTTCGCGGCGATGGCGTTGCCCACCGGGTTGTTGCCCAGCTTCGGCGGTTCGGCCAGTGCCCCGGCGTTGCGCAGCAGGTTCTCCACCTGGTCCTTGCCGAGGCGGATCTTCTTCAGAACCGCCTGCGCGGCATCCGGGTCGACCCCCAGCTGGCCGTTGACAGCGGCGTTCCGGAACGCCGCGGCGTCCGCGTAGCTCCCCATCAGTTCTCCCTACCCCACGTCCGTACCGCATCGCGGCGCGTCACCCTCGTTCGCACAGGTTAACGCACCGCACCGACACTTATGACGCGTTCCGGCACGTTCGGGTTCACGATTTTCCGGTGCTCACGCACCGTGTTCAGGCGCCGTACACCTTCGGATCGAGCGTGCCGATGTAGGGCAGGTCGCGGTAGCGCTCCGCGTAGTCCAGGCCGTAGCCGACGACGAACTCGTTCGGGATGTCGAACCCGACGTAGCGCACCGGCACGTCCACCTTGACCGCCTCCGGCTTGCGCAGCAGCGTGACGACCTCCAGCGACGCCGGGTTGCGGCTCGCCAGGTTCTTCAGCAGCCAGGACAGGGTCAGTCCGGAGTCGACGATGTCCTCGACGATCAGCACGTGCCGTCCGGTGATGTCCCGGTCGAGGTCCTTGAGGATCCGCACCACGCCCGAGGACGACGTGGACGAACCGTACGAGGAGACGGCCATGAACTCCAGCTGCGCCGGCATCGGCAGCGCGCGGGCGAAGTCGGTCATGAACATGACGGCGCCCTTGAGCACGCCCACCAGCAGCAGGTCGCCGGCAGACGTCTCGCGCTCGTAGTCGGCGGCGATCTGCTTGGCGAGCTCGGTGATCTTGTCGTTGATCTGCTGCTCGGTGATGAGGACGGAGGCGATCTCGCCTTCGTACACGGGTCAGTCCCCTCTTGTTTCCGGTGGATTCATGGCAAGCCTGCCATGCGTCCGGGTCACCACCAAGCCGCCGGGTAGCCAAACGCCGCCCTGACCACGCCAGTCGCCGACCAGCGCGTCGACGGACCGCAGGTGGGCGTCGGTGAGGCCGCGCGCGCCGTGCGCGACGAGCCAGTTCCGCAGGATCCTCCGCCGGAGGGATGCCGGCAGCGGCGAAAGGGCCGGGATGTCCGGTTTCCCGTGCCGCGCCAGGAAGTCCGCGGCGAGCGCGTCCAGCGCCTCGGAATCCTCCCTGAGCTGGGCGGCCGTGCGGGCGAGCGCGGCCGCGACCCCGCCGTGGAGGACGTCTTCCAGCAGTGGCAGCACTTCCGTGCGCAGGCGCACCCGGGTGTAGCGCGGATCGCTGTTGTGCGGGTCCTCCCACGGGGTCAGGCCGAGCGCGTGGCACGCCTGCCGGGTCGTCGCGCGGGGCACGTCGAGAAGTGGCCTACCCCACGGGAGATCCACAGCACGCATCCCGGCGATGGACCGCGGACCGGAGCCGCGGGCGAGTCCGAGGAGGACGGTCTCGGCCTGGTCGTCACGCGTGTGCCCGAGGAGGACGATCCCGCGCTGGTGCTCGCGAAGTGCCGCATACCGGGCGTTCCGGGCCGCCGCCTCGGGTCCGCCGGCACCGGTCACGTCGACGGTCAGGACCTCGGCGGAGTCCACGCCGAGCTTGCGCGCGACCCCGGCCGCTTCCGCGGCCACGCGTGCCGAGTCCGCCTGCAGCCCGTGGTCCACGACCAGCGCGCGCACCGGCAACCCGAGCGCTCGCCCGGTGAACACGGCGGCCTCGGTGAGCGCCAGGGAATCGGCCCCGCCGGACAACGCGACGTCGATCGCGGGCACGCCGGGGCACTCGGCCAGGAGGTTCCGCACCGCGCGGCGCACCGCGGCGACCGCGGGGTGCGGGCCGGTCACGGGTGGACGCGCCGCACCCACGCCTCGGGATCGGCGATCTCGGCCCGGGTCGGCAGCGTGTTCGGCGAGGTCCAGACGGCGTTGAACCCGGCCATCCCGACCCGGTCGACCACGTGCCGGGTGAAGGCCGCGCCCTGCGCGTACTGGCGGATCTTGGCGTCCACCCCGAGCAGCGCGCGCAGCAGGCGGTCCAGCAGGCCGCCGCCCTTGCGCCGCTCGGTGAACCGCGCGCGGATGGTCTCGACGCTGGGCACCACGCTCGGCCCCACCGCGTCCATCACGTAGTCCGCGTGCCCTTCGAGGAGGGTGGACAGCGCCAGCAGGCGGTCGAACACCTCGCGCTGCTCCGGCGACCGCAGCAGCTGACCGACCGCGACGAGCCCGTCGGCCTTGGCGCGCCGGGCCTCGCGCAGCGCCTCCGGCAGCCGGCCGAGCAGGTCGGTCATCCCGTCGTTGTCGCTGGTGAGGCCGCCGACCAGGCGCTCGACCTCGTCGGCGAAGTAGTCGCGCAGCCAGTCCACGGCGGTGAACTGCAACCGGTGGGTGCTCTCGTGCAGGCACACCCACAGCCGGAAGTCGCGGCCCGGCACCTGCAGCGCCTGCTGGGCGGTGACCACGTTCGGCGCCACCAGCAGCAGCCGCCCGCCGCCGTCCGGCCCGCCGAACGGGTCGTACTGGCCCAGCACGCGGGAGGCCAGGAAGGCCAGCACCACGCCGGTCTGCACGCCGGCGCCACCGGCCAGGACGGGCCCGAGCGGGCCGGCCGGGTTGGGCGGCAGTGCCTTCGCGGTGAGCGCGTCCAGCCCGGCGGCGGCCGAGCGCACCCAGCCGGGCCGGTCCACCACGTCACCGGGGAGCAGCGGCAGCCCGGCTCCCAGGCCGGTCAGGTCGCGGACGTGGGCCTCGGCGTCGACCGTCAGCTCACGCAACTCGGTCACGGCCAGGCCGGCCTCCTCACGGGAGACCACCGGCCCGCCGCGGGCGAGGAACGCGCCCGTGGCGGCGGCCAGCGACCAGTCCACGACCGGCCGGGACGCGACCTCGCTCATCGTGTTCACACCTTTCCGGAAGCTATCGGCAGCCACAGCCCCGCAGCGAGGCCGCGACGACGTCCAGTGCCGCCCGCGCGGGATCCTGGTCGGGGCCGTCGGACATCAACGCGAACACCAGGACCCGGCCGTCCTCGTCCAGCACTATCCCTGCCAACGTGTGGACCCCGGACAGAGTGCCCGTCTTGGCGCGGACCCATCCCTTGCCGGACCGCGAGTTCGCGGCGTTGTAGCGGTCGGCGAGGGTGCCGCTGCCGCCGGCGACCGGCAGCCCGGCCAGCATCGGGCGCAGCTTCGCGGTGCGCGGGTCCTTGCCGTCCGGTTCGGCGGCGACCGCCAGGACCTGCGCGAGCAGCTTCGCCGGGACGCTGTTCTGCGGGGACAGGCCGCTGTTGTCGCTCAGCTCGACCTGCGACACGTCGAACCCGTTCTGGGACAGCACGGACAGCGTCGCCTGCGCGGCGCCGGCGAACGACGCCTCGGTGCCGGTCGCGATCGCCGTCATCCGGCCGATGGCGTCGGCGAGGGTGTTGTCCGAGGCCTCCAGCGCGTGCGCGATCAGCTCGCTCAGCGGTGCCGACTTCACCTCGCCGAGCACCTTCGCGTCCTGGGGCGCCTTCGCCTGCCCGGCCGCGCTGGCGCCGAGGCGCTGGGCGAACGTCTGCAGCACGGTGTTCGCCGGCTGGGCGACGCGCATCGAGTGGTCGTTGGTCGGGTCGGTGAGACCGCCGTCGAGCATCACCGGCGTCATCGCGGCCGTGTAGATCGGCGCGTCGTCGGGCGCCCAACCGGGCGCGGTCAGCGGGCCGGACCAGATCGAGGTGTCGATCTGCACCTTCTCGATCGCGCCGCCGCTGGCCTGCTTGACCTGCGTGACGAGGTCGTCGAGGTGGGCGGCACCGGAGTACACCGACTGCTGCCCGGCCGGCAGCGAGGACAGCGTGATGTCCCCGCCCGCGACGATCACCGCGGTGTCCGGCGAGGCGCCCTGGACGACCTTGGTGCTCAGCTGGGTGCCCGGGTCCATCGCGAGCAGCGCGGCGGAGGTGGTCAGCAGCTTGGTGGTCGACGCCGGGGTGCGGAACTGGCCGGAGTTGCGGTCCCACAGCAGTTCGCCGGTTTGGGGGTCGATCACGGCACCGGTGAGCGTGCCCAGCGCGGAGGTCGCGGCGGGGCCGGCCAGCGCCGCGGACACGCCGGCCGACGTCGGTTGCGGGGCCGACTCGCTGGGCGCCTTGAGCGAGAGGGCCACCGGGACCGGCTCCGGGGTGTCGCCCTTGGGCAGGTTCGGCGCCCACGGCAGGCCGAGGCGGTTGGAGACGTAGGGCGTGGCGAGCGCGGCGCCCACCGCGATGACCAGGAGCAGCGCGAGGGCACTGGTGATCAGCACGCGCTTGCGGCGGCGCTTCGGCTTCGCCGCGGGCTCGGCGGGCGGCTTCTCCTCGCCGGTGGTCGCCTCGGCGGGGTGGATTTCGCCGCTGGGCTCGATGCGCATCGGCTGCATGAGCGGAGCAGCGGCGGGCGGCACCGGCTGCGGGCCCTGCGGACGCTCGGCATTCGGCGCGGCAGGTTGCCCCAGCTGCGACTGCTCGCCCTGCGGGCGGTCAGGGTGCGGCGCGGGCTGCGGGGCCTCGGGATTCGGCGCGGGCTGTGGCCGGGGCCGCTCCGGCGGCGCGCCCTGCTCCGGCCGGCCGGGGCTCTGCTCGCCCCGCGCGGCGGGCTGCGGCCCGGGTCCCGGCTGCTGCGGCTGCGCCGGTCGCGGCTCGGGCTTCGGGAGCTGGTGCGGCTCGGTCTCCTGCTCCTGCCGCAGGTCGATCACCTGCGTGCGCTCCGCGTCCGGCTTGGGCGCCGGCACGAACAGCGTCGGCGACTCGGGCAGCGAGGCCTCGCCGGGCACCGGCAGCTGGGCCGTGGCACCACCGTCAGCGGGCTTCTCCTCGGCGGAGACGTCCGCATCTTCGGACGGCCACTCGGGCTGGTCGTTGCTCGGCACGCACCCCTCCTCCTCACCGGCGACACGCCGCCGGGCAAACTCACTGTTGTCAAGACGACATCAGTGCGACTTCCCAACGGCGCGTGGTCCACACTAGTGACGACAAGTTAGCGAAACCGTAAGCCGCCGGTACCGGCGGGAAAAAGACGAGGTCAGCGAGGACGCCGTGGAGTTCGACGCCACGATCGAAATCCCCAAGGGGGAGCGCAACAAGTACGAGGTGGACCACAAGACGGGCCGCATCCGCCTGGACCGGACCCTGTTCACGGCCACCCAGTACCCGGCCGACTACGGCTTCATCGACGACACCCTTGGGCAGGACGGCGACCCGCTCGACGTGCTGGTGCTCGTCCAGGAGCCGACGTTCCCGGGCTGCCTGATCCGCTGCCGCGCGATCGGCATGTTCCGGATGACCGACGAGAAGGGCCCGGACGACAAGGTCCTCGCGGTGCCGTCGGACGACCCGCGGCTGGAGCACCTGCGTGACATCCACCACCTGAACGAGTTCCACAAGCTGGAGATCGAGCACTTCTTCCAGGTCTACAAGGACCTGGAGCCGGCCAAGAGCGTCGAGGGCTCGCAGTGGGTGGGCCGCACGGAGGCGGAGGCCGAGATCAAGCGCTCCTACCAGCGTGAGATCGACCGGCTCGCGAAGGAGGCCGCCGAGGGCGGCGAGCACCACTGAGTGCCGGTCAACGCGAAACGCCCCTTCCCCGCGCGGGGGAAGGGGCGTTCGTCGTTGCTGATCAGGCCCGGTAGCCGGGGATGGGGTAGGCGGCGAGCAGGTCGCGCACCTCACCGGCGATCTTGGTGATCGCGGCCTCGTCGTTCGCGGCGGCCGCGGTGATCGTGCGGTCGATCCACTCGGCGATCTGCGGCTGGTGCTCCGGCGTGAGGCCGCGGGTGGTGATGGCCGCGGTGCCCAGCCGGATGCCGGACGGGTCGAACGGCTTGCGCGGGTCGAACGGCACCGTGTTGTAGTTCAGCTCGATGCCGGCGCGGTCCAGCGCCTGCGCGGCCGGCTTGCCGCCGATCTGCTTGCTGGTCAGGTCGACCAGCAGCAGGTGGTTGTCGGTGCCGCCGGACACCAGGTCGAAGCCGCGCTCGATCAGCGCCTCGGCGAGCGCCTTGGCGTTGGCGACGATGGCGTGGGCGTAGTCGCGGAACTCCGGCTTGGACGCCTCGCCCAGCGCGACGGCGATCGCGGCGGTGGTGTGGTTGTGCGGGCCGCCCTGCAGGCCGGGGAACACGGCCTTGTCGATGGCCTTCGCGTGGTCGGCGTCGGTCATGATCATCGCGCCGCGCGGGCCGCGCAGGGTCTTGTGCGTGGTGGTGGTGATGACCTGCGCGTGGCCGACCGGCGACGGGTGCGCGCCACCGGCGACCAGGCCGGCGATGTGCGCGATGTCGGCCACCAGCACGGCGCCGACCTCCTTCGCGATCTCCGCGAAGGCCGGGAAGTCGATGGTGCGCGGGATCGCGGTGCCGCCCGCGAAGATCAGCTTCGGCCGGTGCTCCAGCGCCTGCTCGAGGACCTGGTCGAGGTCGACGCGGCCGGTCTCCTTGCGCACGCCGTAGCGGACCGGGTTGAACCACTTGCCGGTGGCCGAGACCGACCAGCCGTGCGTGAGGTGGCCGCCGTCGGGCAGCGCCATGCCCATCACGGTGTCGCCGGGGCTGGCGAAGGCCAGGTAGGCGGCCAGGTTCGCGGGCGAGCCCGAGTACGGCTGCACGTTCGCGTGGTCGACGCCGAACAGCGCCTTGGCGCGCTCGATCGCGACCTGCTCGACCTGGTCGATGAACTGCTGGCCCTCGTAGTAGCGCTTGCCGGCGTAGCCCTCGGAGTACTTGTTGGTGAGGACGGAGCCGGTGGCCTCGAGGACCGCCTCGGACACGTAGTTCTCCGAGGCGATGAGGCGGATCTTCTCCGCCTGGCGGCGCGCCTCGTCCTCGACGAGACCGGCGATCTGCGGGTCGGCCGCGGTGAGCGTGGGGATGGCTGGCTGGTGCGTCATCTTCCTACTCCTGACACTGGCCACACCCAGGCGCGCGGTGCCGGCCTCGTCGGTCGCTTCCCGGTGGTGCTCCACCTCTACGGCGCCAGTCGCAAATTGCTGTGCGCCCAGCTTAGTACTCACGTCGCCGGTCTCGCCCACCATCAGCCGCGCGCAGCTCACAGGCCGGAGCCGCCGGTCGCGTCGATCACCTTGCCGGTCACCCAGCGCGCGTCGTCGAGGCGAGGAAGGCCACGACGTCGGCCACGTCGTCCGGCCGGCCGACGCGGCCCAGCGCGGCCAGGGAAGCCGCGTGGGCTTCGGCCTCCGGGTTGCCCCGCGCCACCCCGCGTTGACGTCGGTGTCGATGATCCCGGGCGCGACCGAGTTCGCCGTGATGCCCCGGCTGCCCAGCTCCTTGGCGAGGTGGGCCGCGCCGCTGGAGATGTTGATGCTCCGGCCGGCGTCGCGCAGCCGCTTCACTCCCTCCTGCACGATGAAGAACGGCGCTCGCACGTTCACGGCGAAGACCTCGTCGAAACCGTCCTCGGTCAGTGTCGCCAGGTCCGCACTGCGTCCGATACCGGCGTTGTTGACGATGATGTCGACGACCGGCTCGGGTGCGTGGCGGTGGATCTGGGCGTCGAATCCCGACCACAGGGCGGCGGCGTCGCCGCGACGGCCCAGCTGCGCCTGGAGGGCGAAGGCCCGGCCGCCGCCCGTTCGGATGCGCTCCTATGAAGGCGTTTCCATCGGCGATCCGACCGAGGCGATGGGCATCCGCTCAGGGAGCCTGTACGCCGGCTTCGGGGACAAGAAGTCCCTGTTCGAGGAGGTCGTGGAGGCCTACGGCCGGTCACCGGTCGGCGGCTTCGCGGGTGCGGCGCTTCGCGAGGAGCCGACCGCATAAGGGGCGTTCGCGCGCATCCTGCGCGAGGCCGCGGTCATCTACCCGGACCCCGCGCACCCGGCCGGCTGCCTGGCCATGAGCGCGGGGACCAACGTCACTTCGGAGGACACCGAAGTGCGCGCGTTCCCCGCGATCCGCGCAACCGGAACGTGGACGGGTTCGAGGCCCGGCTGCGGGAGGCGCAGCGGGCGGGGGAACTGCCAGCCCAGGCCAGCCCCCGGGCCCTGGCCGAGTACTTCACCACCGTCCTCCAGGGACTGTCGCAACGAGCCCAGGACGGCGCCACCGCCCCCCAGCTGGCCGCGGTGGCCGAACTGGCGCTGGCTGCCTGGCCGGCAGCGCAACGCTGATCAGTCCGCCCACTCCGGCCGGCGAGATCGCAGCCGGAGCACTAGTCGACGGGTGCGACACCGTCCGCGTGCCGCCGGGCCAGCTGCTGGTAGATGGCCGCGTTGTGGTCGACCCAGCCCCGCGCGGAGTCGGTCAGCGGCACGAACTTCTTGGCCGGGCTGCCCATCGCGATGACCTCCGGCGGCACCTGCGTGCCCGGGGTGACCGTGGAACCGGCGGCGATCAGCGCCCGTTCGCCGATCACCGACTGGTCGAGCACGGTGGAGCCGTTGCCGATCAGCGCCTGCTCGCCGACCGTGCAGTCGTGCACCAGGCACATGTGACCGACCGTGACGTTGCGGCCGATCTCGCACACCCCGGTGTTGACGTGGACCACGGAGTTGTCCTGGATGTTGGCGCCCTCGCGCACGATGATCTTGCCGAAGTCGGCCCGGAGCACCGCGCCGTACCAGATCGACACGTCCTTTTCGATGACGATGTCGCCGATCAGGGTCGCGGTGGGCGCGATCCAGGCGTCCGGGTGGACGGTGGGGCTCACGCCCTCGAAGGAGAACAGAGGCATACCCGGAACCTTAGGCCAGACAGAGCGACTCGATCTCCTCACGGAGGGTGGCGAACGGACGACGCCGGACACGCTGCTGCACCACCGCGCCGAGCAGGTAGGACATCAGGGCCCGGGCCCGCGCCCGCGGGTCGATGACACCGACTCCGGCGAGCAGCTCGGTGAGCAGCTCGGTGACCGACCGCAGCATCGCCTCGATCGCCTCCGGGTGGTCGGCGCGGCTGACCGCGATCCAGTACTCGAACCACAGGAACGCCGACTCGGTCTCCTTGGCGAAGCTGTCGAGGTAGGACTCGAGGACGGCCCACAGCTTCTCCCGCGGATCGGCGTGCCGGCCGGCGACCTCGCGCAGCTCGTCCAGGAAGGCGGTCACGTGCGCGGCCATCGCCCGGTCGACGAGCACGTCGATGTCGGTGAAGTAGTAGTGGATGGCGCTCTTGGTGAGCGGGCTCGCGTCGGCGATCGCCCGTGCCGTGCACCCGGCCAGTCCGTCCCGCGCGAGCACCCGCCGCGCCGCTTCGACGATCTGCTCCTGCTTGGCGAGCTGGTTCGGGGAGAGCCGCTCGCGCTGCCCCGGCGGGGTGACGGCCACTGCGATGTCCTCCTGACTCGGATGAGGACGGTCAGCCTACCTGTCAGGACCGGTGTCCCAAACGCCCCCCGGCGTGGCTCGGGTGCGGGCGGTGGCCGGGGCGTTTACCGTCCCGGGATGAGGATCGCCCGTGTCTGGTTCGGACTGCACGCCCTGGTGGTGCTGGCTGGCGTGGTCATGCAGCTGTTCGTCACCTCGGGCGTGATGGGCGGGCGCTACGAGTCGGCCGCCGCCCGCATGGCGAACGTGTTCGCCTACTTCACCATCCAGTCCAACCTGATCGTGGGATTCACCGGCCTGCTGCTGGCGATCCGTCCACATCGGACGTCCACGGTGTTCCGGACCCTGCGGCTGGACGGGGTGCTCGCGATCGCGGTCACCGGCATCGTGTTCCACCTGGTGCTGGCCGGGCTGCAGGACCTCACCGGGTGGGCGTGGGTCGCGAACCTGTTGCTGCACACCGTGTCCCCGCTGCTGGGCGTGCTCGGCTGGTTGCTGTTCGGGCCGCGCGGCGCGGTCACCTCGCGGATCATCGGCTGGTCGGCGGTCTACCCGCTCGCGTGGGTGGCGTTCACGCTCGTCCGGGGCGCGATCGACGGCTTCTACCCGTACCCGTTCATCGACGTGACCGCGCTCGGGTACCCGCGGGTGGCGGTGAACTGCCTGGTGATCGCGGTGCTGTTCGTCGCGCTGGCGTTCGGCGCGATGCTGCTCGACCGGCTGCTAGGGCGCGGCCTCGACGACGCGGACGAGCCCGGTGGACGCCGGGAGGTGCAGCACCGCCCGGCCGAACCCAGCCGTGAGTAGCGCTTCGCGGGCCGCGGTCTCATCGGCGAAGTGCAGGTGCACGCGGCCCCGCACGAACGCCGAGAGCGCCTGGACGAACGCCCGCACCGCGAAGTCGGCGGTCGCCAGGTGCAGGTCGGACAGGTACCGGCCGCGCTCGAACCGCCGTAGCGCCCGCGCGAAGCGCGACCACATGGCCCGCACGGTCGCCTCGTCGAAGTAGTTGACCAGCCCCTCGGTGACGATCACCAGCCCGCGCGCCGGGTCGAGGCCGGCCACCAGCCGGTCCAGGGCCGTCTCGTCGAGGACGTCCAGTTCGGCCACGCGATGCCCGGGCCCGGCGGGACTCGCGCGGCGCAGGGTGCGGCGTTTGCGCTCGGCCATGCCCGGCAGATCCGCCTCGACGTAGGTCAGGGCGGGGTGGCGCCGGGTGAAGCGCCAGCCGCCGGCGGACAATCCGGCCGCGACCTCGACGACCTGCGTGATCCCGTGCCGCTCGATGGCGTCGGTGAGCAGGTCGTCGATCAGGCGGTGCCGGGCCAGCAGGAAGCCCTCCAGGGTCGGCCCGCCGACCGCGCCGCTGACCGCCATGAGCGGCCGCAGGAGCCGGTGCAGCACGCGGCCCTCGCCGGTCGCGAAGGCGGGATCGGAGAGCCCGTGCCGCACCCACACGTAACCGGTGTAGTGGGCGGTCGGACTGATCGTCTCGGAGCGGCGGGCCATGGCCGGAGAGCCTAGGCCGGAAACGACATCGGGGGCCCTCCGAGTGGAGAGCCCCCGACCGTTGCCGGAGCCGCCTAGGGGAATCGAACCCCTGACCTGCTCATTACGAGTGAGCCGCTCTGGCCGACTGAGCTAAGGCGGCAACACGAACTAGTGTAGCGACCCCTTTCGCGTCACTTCAGCACCCCCCGCGTCGTTAGGCTGTGCGACGCCGATCACACGGGATCGGCCCGTCGTACTGGGAGGACCTTCCACATGCGTCGACGCATGCCTCGCGCGCTGGCGCTGCCGGTCGCCGCGGCCGTGCTCGTCCTGTCGGCCACGCCCGCCGTGGCGCAGAGCACGATCCCCACCACCCCGACCCCGCAGCCGGCCAACCCGGGGCAGCCGCCGTTCATCGGCCAGGAGGGCCCGCAGCCGCTCGGCCACGCCGTCGCCGACGCGGCCGCCGCGCTCGCGGTGCTGCGCCTGCTGCCGAACTCGGTCCCGACCAGCACGATCCTGCCCGGCTTCAGCGATCAGCTGCCGAAGCAGTCCGCGCTCGAGGCCGGGATGGGCCTGTCCAGCGCGCAGGCGAACTCCGAGGCGCTGCTCAGCTACGAGAAGGCGATCGCCCAGTCGTCCCCGTTCGGGCTCGCGGTGGGCGGCAACGCGCCGCAGGCGCCGGGCAGCCTCGTGCAGACCGCGCTGCCGGACAACGAGCAGCCGCTCACCGGCGGGCTCAACGCGTCGGAGAACCCGCTGCTCAACGTGGGTCTGCTGAACGGCAAGGTGCACGCGCGTTACAGCCCGACGCTCGGCCCGTGCGTCGGCACGATCGCCGACGCCAGCACCTCCGTCGCGAGCCTGTCGCTGCTCAACGTCATCCCGTCGCTGCCGAACCTGCCGATCGACGGCCTGGACCTGCAGAACGTGCAGCTGGCCGACGGCTTCGACCCGGCCAAGGGCCTGCAGACCCTCGGCGGCCTGCTCAGCGGCGGCGCCGAGACCAGGTCCGACGGCACGAACGCCGTGCTCAGCCTGCCCAACACGCTGTCCTCGCGGTCGGTGGTGCAGCTGGTCGACATCCCGGGGTCGCCGAACAAGGCGGTCCAGTCGATCTCGACGTTGCAGGCCGCCGACATCGAGATCCTCAAGGGCACCCCGCTGGAGCTGACGCTGAAGGTCGTCAGCCAGCCGACCCTCAAGGTCACCTCGACCGGTGACGAGAAGACCTCGAAGGTCGAGTACACGGCGCCGGTGATCACGATCGAGCGGCAGGGCAAGGTGCTCTACACGCTCGACGCGACCAACCCGACGAAGGACATCCCGATCGGGCTGCCGCTGTCCGGCCTGTCCCAGCAGTTCGGCCCGCTGCAGGACCTGCCGGTGGTCGGTGGCCTGGTCGCGACCGCGCAGAAGGGCCTGCAGCCGGTGTCGGACACCGCGGGCAAGGTGCTCGACCTCGGCGTCCTGCGACTGAGCATCGCCGAGCTGACCCAGAAGGGCCAGAACCTCACCGAGCCGTTCCAGGGCTACCAGCTGGGCGCCTCCGCCCGGATGCTCGACCTGAAGATCCTGCCGACGACCGGGCTGAAGGACCTGCTCCCGGCCGGCAGCGACTCGCTGCCGTCGTCGCTGGCGCAGATCTCCCTTGGCGAGCAGATCGGGCGGGCGTACGCGCCCGAGGGCGGTGTCGTCTGCGGGAGCACCACGACGCCCCCGCCGCCGGCGGGCAATGCGGCTCCCCCGGGTGTGCCGCAGAAGCTCGCCTACACGGCCGGCGCCTACTCGGCGGTGCCGATGTTCTGGACCGGCACCGCGATGCTGCTGCTCGGGGTCGTGCTCGTGGCGGCGTTCCCGGCCCGCAAGCGGATGAAGACCGTTCCGGTGAAGCCGTCGCCGCGCCCGCGGGACTGACGTCTCGGCGATGACAAGGGGCGGTGCCGGGGAACCGGTACCGCCCTTTTTTCAGCCGTGGCGCAGGGCCGTGAGCATCGCTTCCACGGCGATCCGCGGCTTGACGTTCCACAGGATCGCTTCGCGGCAGGCCAGCACGGCTTCCAGGCGCTTCAACGTGGATTCGGCCGTCCACTGGCGGGCGGCCTGTTCGATGTCCTGGGCGTGGTCCGGGTGGTTGTACCGGGCGTCCGCGCCGCTGATCGCCACGAGCACGTCCCGGTAGAAGCCGGCCAGGTCGACCAGCGCCAGGTCCAGCGTGTCGCGCTGGGTGCGGGTCGCGCGCGACTTCTGGCGCTTTTCCAGCTGCTTGACCGCCGCTTCGGCGGCCCGCTTGGCACCGGCGACGCCCTTGCCGGTCGCGTCGCCGCCCATCGCGTTGCGCAGCTCGGCCTTCTCGGCCTCGTCGCGGACCTTGCTCTCCTCCGTCGCGTCCGCTTCGGCCGCGGCGATCAGGTCGTCGGCGCACCGGAACACGTCACCGGGCCGGGACAGGCCCAGCGGAATCCGCAGCACCGCGGCCCGGCGCTGGCGGGCGTTGTCGTCCGTGGCCAGGCGGCGGGCCCGGCCGACGTGACCACCGCACACCGAGGCCGCCCATTCGGCCAGCTCCGGGTCGACGCCGTCCCGGTCGGCCAGCACCCGGGCGATCGCCTCCGCGGCCGGCGTCCGCAGCGTCACCAGACGGCACCGCGAGCGGATGGTGACCGAGATGTCCTCGGGGTGGTCCGAGGGCGCGCACAGCAGGAACACCGTCCGCTCCGGCGGCTCCTCGACCGCCTTGAGCAGGGCGTTCGACGCGCCCTCGGTCAACCGGTCGGCGTCCTCGATGATCACGACCTGCCACTGGCCCGTGGTCGGGCGCCGTGCGGCGGCCTGGACGAGCGCGCGCATCTCGGCGACCGAGATCGACAGCCCCTCCGGGATGACCAGCCGCACGTCGGCGTGGGTGCCGTGCATCGCGGTGCGGCAGCCGGGACACTGGCCGCAGCCGGTGCCGGTGATGCACTGCAGGGCCGCCGCGAACGCGCGCGCGGCCACCGACCGGCCCGACCCCGGTGGACCGGTGAGCAGCCAGGCGTGCGTCATCGCCCCCGCCGGAGCGGGTTCCCCGGCCACGATCTGCGCGGCCGCGCGCGCGGCGGAGGACAACACGTCGACGGCGTGGTCCTGGCCGACCAGCTGGGCCCACACCCCGGCCGGCGCGACGACAGCGGTCACCTGTCCTCACCCTCGGCCAGCGGCGCCAGTCCGAGCTTGCGCTGGGCGAGCACGGCCGCGACGGCGGTGCGCACCCGGTCGCCGACCTCGTCCGCGGGCCCGTCGGCGTCCACCACGACGTAGTGATCGGGGTCGGCGGCGGCCATCTCGCTGAGCAGGTTCTGCACGCGCCACTGGTCCTCGACCGAGATCGGCCCGGGCGCGTTCGCGCCGGGGTCGGCGTCCAGCAGCACGGTCACGTCGGGCCGCAGGCGGCCGGTGGCCCAGTCGGCCAGGCCTTCGAGTTCCTTCGCGTCCAGCCCGGCGACGGCGGACAGGTGCGCCAGCGGCGAGTCGACGAAGCGTTCCATCACCACGATCGAACCGCCGTCCAGCGCGGGGTTGACGTTGCGCTCCACGAGGTCGGCGCGCACCGCGGCGGCCGCGAGCGCCTGCGCCCGCGCCCCGGACAGCGAAGCGTTGCCGATGATCGTGGCCAGGCGCTCGTCGTCCAGCGCCGGATCCGCGGCCAGCACCACCGGGCGCGGGCTGACCGACCGCAGCCACTCGGCGAGTTTCGAAGCCTGCACCGCGGTGTCCGCGGCGGTCGTGCCCTCCAGCGCGATGAGCAGCCCGTTCACCCGGCGCGGGCGGCGCCGGATGGCGTTGCGCAGGTCGGCCATGATCGGTTCGGACCGGCGCGAGTCCATCTGCCGGTAGGCGACGATGCCGACGATCGCGGCGAGCGCGCCGCCGCCGAGCATCACCGGGCGGGTGCCGTCGATGATGATCGGGTTGCCCCACACCGTGATCGTCCGCGCATTGGTCAGGCCGATCAACAGCGGCACCACCGCGACCGACCCGAACACGATGATCTTCATCATCGACTGGTAGATCGCGTTGATCCGGCCGCGGATCGCGTCGTCCACCTGGGAACCGATGATCGTGACACCGGTCAGGAACGCCGCCCCGGCACACGCGCCGACGAGCGACACCGCGAGGAGCGACACGGTCAGGTGCGGGGACAGCGCCACCAGGATCAGCGCCAGGCCGGCGAGCACGATCGAGATGCCGAAGAGCCGGTCGTGCGGCAGCCGCCGGGCCAGCTTGGGCGTCCCGCCCATCCCGGTGGCCAGCCCGATGAAGACGGCCACGACCAGCAGGCCCCACGTGGAGTCGCCGGCGTTCAGGCTCGTCGAGTACGTCTTGGCCGACCCGACCACCGCGCCACCCGCGGCGAACGCGCCCGCGGCGCCGATGAGCAGGCCGCGCACGAGCGGGGTGCTCCGCACGTACTTGCCGGCGTCCCTGACCAGCTCGCCCAGGCCGGGCTTGTCCGCCTCCTTGACCGGCTTCGCGGCCTTCTCGGCCTGCTCGTGCGAGACCCCGGCCATCCGCGGCTTGCGGACCGACAGCTCCGGGATGCGGGTCAGCACCAGGATCGCGCTGGCCAGGTACAGCAGCGCGATGAGCACGACGATGACCTTGGCGACGCCCAGTTCGCCGAAGAACCCGGACGGCAGGCCCACCGACGCCGCGATCCGCGTCACCACGGCGTAAAGAGCGCCCGCGGTGACCGTGGCGAGCCCGTAGGTCATCACCAGGCCGAGCTGGTTGGCCGTCTCCACCTGGTCCGGGCGCTTGAGCAGGTTCGGGACCGCCGCCTCCTTGGACGGGATCCACATCATCGCGCTCGCGCTGGCCAGGAAGTTCGCGACGTAGAGCCACCAGGACGTGCCGACGAGCGCCACCGACAGCAGGAAACCGCAGCGGAAGATGTCCGCGACGAACATGACCTTGCGCCGGTCGAAGCGGTCGGCGAGCAGGCCGCCCAGCGGGGCGAAGATCAGGCCGGGCAGCAGCGCGGAGAGCAGGACGCCGGTGAAGGCGAAGTTCTGCGCGGTGTAGTTCGGGGTCAGCTGAGTCGCGAGGCTGGTCAGGCCGAGGATGGTCAGCCAGTCGGCGACGCTGCAGAGGTAGGTGACCCCCCACAGCCGCCGGAACGGCCGGATCGCCAGCACCCGACGGGCCCGGTGGATCGTCGAGGCGTCACGCCCTGCCGGCGCCTCACCTCCTGCGCCGGGTTCCACGTGCACGACCTCGCTGATCGGACCCACCCCACTTACTCCCGTGGCGCTGGAGAACCCCTGGCGCAGCAAACCGGTGTCCCCCAACCGTGGGGCCAGGGTAGCTCTGACGGTCTGAGAGCGCCCGTCCTGGTGGGCGATAGGTGTCCGGAATAGGTGGATCGTCCCGTCGTGGGCTAGTCGAAGATGCCGCTGAGCGTGTCGATCAGACTCGACAGGAACTGGATCGCGAGCACGCCGAACACGACCATCAGCAGGATCGCGACCAGGAACGCCGTGGACCCGCTGGACGGCTTCGCCCGGCGGACCGAGCCGCCCTGGCCCGGCCGCGGCAGGCGGAACGACGGCCGCGACCACGAGGCGAGCTTCTTGCGCCCGGTCCAGGTGCGCTGCCGGGGCAGGATGCCCAGCACCGGCGCGGGCGGCACCGCCTGGGCGGGAGCCGCGGGTGGCGTGTCGTCCACCGGCACCTCGGGCGGCGCGGCCGGCTTGTCCGACATCGCCTCGATCATCTCGCGGACCTTCTCCGGGTCCGGCTCGACCGGCTTGGCCACCTTCAACGGCTGGTAGCCCTCGGCGTCGTTGACCGACCCCGAGACGGCGTCGCTGAACGTCAGCGGCGGCAGGCCGGACTGCGTGCCGTCCCCGTCGAAGCGCCCGTCGTCCTTCGCCGGACTCATGGTGACCACTCCCGTGCGTTCGGAAACACCTCGTCCCAGCGTAGTGGGCTTTTCGCGGCTCGCACGCGCCCATCCGGGCAACCCCTCGATCACTCTGCGCAACCGGATCAGGCACAGGTCATCGCCGCCTCGACCGCGTCGGTCATCCACTGCGCCAGCCGGTCGCGGTCGGACGGAACCAGGAACAGCTGCGTGCCCTCCCCCGGCTCGGTGACCGTGGCCAGCACGTGCCTGCCCAGATCGTTGTCCACCACGACGTAACCCAGCCGCGGGAACTGCGCGCAGCGGCGGTCGAACGCCATCAGGTCGACCAGGGTGGTGCCGGTGCGCGGCCGCCGCAGGAACTGCCGCACGCGCTCCGCCTGCGCGGCGTCCCGGCCGGTCAGCTCACCGGCGGGACCGGCCTGCAGCATCACCGACTCGAACCGGCCCCGGCGCTGCTCGGGCACGAACCCGACCACCTGGTCGAACAGGGTGCGCAGCTCGCGGAAGCCCCACCCGCCGACCTGCGTGGTGTCCGGACGCCAGCTCCACAGCACCCCGGCCGCCGTGTCGGCGTAGACCCGCACGTCCAGCGGCCCGTCCAGCCCGCTGTGCACGCCGGTGAGCACCATCCGGATCGGGCCGCGCAGCATCAGCGCGAACGCCCGCATCGCGTCGTCGGTCAGGTCGCCGCCCTCGACGAACGGCGAGTCCCGCAGCTGCGCCATCCACGCGTTGTGCTCCTCGACCTCGGCCACCAGGTCGGCCGGATCGGCCGAGCGACTGAGCGGGTACCGGATCCGCTCGACGTCGTCGTCCGTCGCGAACGGCGCGTACAGGTCCCAGGTGCTGGCCCGCTCCGGCACGGTGTCCAGCACCGGCCGGGCGGCCTCGGTCAGCAGTTCGTCGATCGTCGTCACGGGGGCAGTGTGCCCCCGGGGTACGACAGTTTTGCTCGAACTGCTGTTCGAGGCCTACTTCTTGGCGGCCGCCTTCTTCGCCGGGGCCTTGCGCGCCGGCGCCTTCTTCTTCGGTGCCGGACCCTTCGCCCGCTTCTCGGCGAGCAGCTCGGACGCCCGCTCCGGGGTCAGCCCCTCGATGCTGTCGCCCTTGCGCAGGGTCGCGTTGTACTCCCCGTCGGTCACGTACGGCCCGAACCGGCCGTCCTTGACCACCATCGGCTTCTTGGACACCGGGTCCTCGCCCAGCTCCTTCAGCGGCGGCTTCGCGGCCCCGCGTCGGCCGCGCTGCTTCGGCTCGGCGTAGATCTTCAGCGCCTCGTCCAGCGTGATCGAGAAGATCTGGTCCTCGCTGGACAGCGACCGCGAGTCGGTGCCCTTCTTCAGGTACGGCCCGTAGCGCCCGTTCTGCGCGGTGATCTCCTCACCCGACTCCGGGTCCTTGCCCACCACGCGCGGCAGCGACAGCAGCTTGAGCGCGTCCTCCAGCGTCACCGTCTCGATCGACATCGACTGGAACAGCGAACCGGTGCGCGGCTTCGGCTTCTTCGCCTTGCTCTTCTTGGCGCCCTCGGCTTCCTCGGGCTCCTCGAGCACCTCGGTGACGTACGGTCCGAACCGGCCCTCCTTGGCCACGATCCGGTGGTTCGTGACCGGGTCGACGCCCAGCTCACGGCCCTCCTGCGGTGTCGCGAACAGCCGCTCCGCGATCTCCACGGTCAGCTCGTCCGGCGGCAGGTCCTCGGGCAGGTTCGCGCGCTGCGGCTTGCCGTCCACCTCGCGCTCCAGGTACGGGCCGTAGCGGCCGACCCGCACGTGCACCGTGCGGCCGTCGTTGTCCTCGAACATCGGGATGGAGTTGATCTCGCGCGGGTCGATGTCCTCGACGCCGCCGCTGACCAGCTTCTTCAGCCCGCCCAGGCGGCCCACCGAGCCGTCCACGCCCTGCTCGCCGCCGAAGTAGAACCGCGACAGCCAGCGGGTGCGCTGCTCGTTCCCGGCCGCGATGCGGTCGAGCTCGTCCTCCATGGCCGCGGTGAAGTCGTAGTCGACCAGCCGCTCGAAGTGCCGTTCCAGCAGCCCCACCACGGCGAAGGCGACCCACGACGGGACCAGCGCGGAGCCCTTCTTCCAGACGTAGCCGCGGTCCTGGATGGTCTTGATGATCGACGCGTACGTCGACGGGCGGCCGATGCCCAGTTCCTCCAGCTTGCTGACCAGGCTGGGCTCGTTGTAGCGGGCCGGCGGCGTGGTCGCGTGGCCGTCCGGGGACAGCTCGGTCGCGGTCAGCGCCTGGTCCTTGACCAGCTGCGGCAGGCGGCTCTGCTTGTCGTCGGCCTCGGCGCCGGAGTCGGCGTCCACCGCCTCGACGTAGGCCTTGAGGAAGCCGGCGAAGGTGATGGTGCGGCCGGACGAGGCGAACACGCACTCCTCGCCGGTGCTCGCGGTGCCGGTGATGCGCACCGACATGGTGGTGCCCTTGGCGTCGGCCATCTGCGAGGCGATCGTGCGCTGCCAGATCAGCTCGTACAGCCGGAACTCGTCGGCCTGCAGCACGGCCGCGACCTGGCCCGGCGTCCGGAACACCTCACCGGCGGGCCGGATCGCCTCGTGGGCCTCCTGCGCGTTCTTGACCTTGCGGGTGTACTGCCGCGGCGTCGGCGAGACGTAGTCCTTGCCGTACAGCTCGGTCGCCTGGCTGCTGGCCGCGGCGAGCGCCGACTCCGACAGCGTCGTGGAGTCGGTACGCATGTAGGTGATGTACCCGTTCTGGTACAGCCGCTGCGCGATCTGCATCGTCGTCTCGGCGTTGAAGCGCAGCTTGCGGCCGGCCTCCTGCTGCAGCGTGGAGGTCATGAACGGCGCGTACGGCCGCCGCGTGTACGGCTTCTCCTCGACGCTGGTGACCTTGAAGTCGCGCTGCTGCAGACCCTGGGCCAGCGCCCGCGCCGCCGCTTCCTCGAGCACCCGGACGTCCTGGGAGTTCGCCTTGAGCTGCCCGGAGGCGTCGAAGTCCTTGCCGGTGGCCAGGCGCGCGCCGTCGACCGACACCAGCCGCGCCGGGAACTGGCGCGGGGTCGCGTCCTCGCCGGCGTCCATCGTGGCGGAGATGTCCCAGTACGAGGCCGAGGTGAACTTGATGCGCTCCCGCTCGCGCTCGACGACCAGCCGCGTCGCCACCGACTGCACCCGGCCCGCCGACAGCCGCGGCATGACCTTCTTCCACAGCACCGGCGATACCTCGTAGCCGTAGAGCCGGTCCAGGATGCGGCGGGTCTCCTGCGCGTCGACGAGGTCGCCGTCCAGCTCGCGGGTGTCCTCGGCGGCCTCGCGGACGGCCTGCTCGGTCACCTCGTGGAAGACCATCCGGCGCACCGGGACCTTCGGCTTGAGGGTCTCCAGCAGGTGCCAGGCGATGGCCTCGCCCTCGCGGTCGGGGTCGGTGGCGAGGAACAGCTCGTCGACGTCCTTGAGCAGGCTCTTCAGCTCGGTGACCTTGGACTTCTTGTCCGCGGAGACGACGTAGAGCGGCTCGAAGTCGTGGTCGACGTCCACGCCGAGCTTCGCCCACGGTTCGCCCTTGTACTTGGCCGGGACGTCGTCGGCCTTCGACGGCAGGTCCCGGATGTGCCCGACCGAGGACTCCACGACGTAGCCCGGACCGAGGTAGGACGCGATCTTGCGGGCCTTGGCGGGCGACTCGACGATCACCAACCGTCGACGACCGGCGCCGTTCGCCCCGGCGTCGTTCTTCTTCGTCTTCGTCGATCCAGCCACGCTGTCCGCTCTCCTGCTCCGTCCCGCCGCCAAAGCAGCGGCGCCTGTTCAACCAGCAAGTGTGCACGTTGCCTGCCGGTAATGTCCCCCGAGGTGACGTAACACGCCGTCGCGCTTCCCAGCCGGGATGGGCGTCGGCGTGCGTCATCTCCCCCTTTCCACACCTAGCACGTGATGCCGGACACACGCTGCGCGGGGCTTCTGAGTAGCCGTTCCGCTACGCTCCGCCTATGTTCCGCCGCCTGCTCACCGTTCTGGCCGTCCTGCTGACCGCTCCCGCACTGGCCGGGGTCAGCGCCGCGTCCGCCGCTCCCGCCGACGACTACAGCGGGATCGTCAAGCTCAGCAACTGCTCCGGGTCACTCGTCCGGCTGCCCCAGTCCGGTGAGTTCGACCGGGCGCTCGTCCTCACCAACGGCCACTGCCTGGAGTCGGGCATGCCGGAGGCGGGCGAGGTCCTGGTCAACCAGCCGGTCAACCGCAAGATGGTGCTGCTCGGCGGCGTCGGCCGCGAGCTGGGCCGGATCCGCGCCACGAAGCTCGTCTACGCCACGATGACCGACACCGACGTCGCGCTGTACGCCCTCGACTCGTCCTACCGGGAGATCGCCCGCGAGCTCGGCGGCCACCCGTTGACGCTCGCGGCCTCGCCGGCCGACGTGGGCACGCCGGTCAGCGTCGTCTCCGGTTTCTTCACCCGCACGTGGAACTGCTCGATCGAGCGGGTGGTGTACTCGGTGCGCGAGGCGGAGTGGACCTGGAAGGACTCGATCCGGTACGCCCCCGGCTGCGACACCATCCACGGCACCTCCGGCTCGCCGATCGTCGACCAGGGCAGCCGGCAGATCGTCGGCGTCAACAACACGGGCAACGACGACGGCGGGGTCTGCACGTTCAACAACCCGTGCGAGGTCGACGAGAACGGCGTGGTGTTCGCGCGGCGCGGCCTCACCTACGGCCAGCAGACCTACCGGATCCCGGCCTGCTTCGCGAAGAACAACCAGCTCAACCTGACGCGGGACGGCTGCATGCTGCCCAAGCCGGCCGCGCTGCCCGTTCCGGTGCCCATCCCCGCCTGATCAGACCGCCTGCCGGGCCGGTGCGTGCCGCGGCCACACCGGCTCGGCGCCCGGCGGGGGCATGCCGATCAGCTCGGCCAGCGTCGCGAGCCTGCGGCGGCCGGTGACCCGGACCGCCGGCCCACCGCCCTTCGGCCCGATCAGCTGCGCCGGCAGGCCGACCTGCCGGAACGCCTCGGCGAGCGGTTCGTGCGTGTCCGGCGCCCGTTCGTCGACGGCCAGCAGGTACCCCTGGACGCCGGGCCGTCCGGCCGCGAGCGCCCACAGCCGCAAGGCCGCACCGGTCAGCCGGAACCGTCCCGGCAGCGACTTCCCGTCGTCGTCCAGCCACGCCCTGGCCAGCCCGATCAGGTCGGACCGGAACGCGGTGCGGATCATCGGCCTGCCGTCCTCGGTGCGGCTCAGCTCGGCCGACACCCCGCGCCTGCCGAACTCGGCGGCCAGCACCCGCGCCCGCCACACCTCGTCCACCTCGACGGTGAGGCGGGCGGCCGTGCGCGCGAAGCCGGTGATCTGGCCCTGCCCGCACAGGACGCCGCTCAGGTCGGCGATGTCCGGGCCGCTCGCCTCCGCCGAGAAGAGCGACATCTGATCCACAGCGGACAGGGTAGAACACCCGTTCGATTTCCCGCGAGTCGTCGCGGAGAAAAAGTTCTTGAAGTTGACGCGGCGTCAACCTCTACCGTGGTTTTCACGGGCGAGAACGGAGACGAGATGGAGGAACCGCTGTCGATCGTCCAGGTGTCGAAGGCCTCCGGGGTGACCTCCCGGACCCTGCGGCACTACGACGACATCGGCCTGCTGCCACCGGCCTTCGCCGACACCAGTGGGAGGCGCTACTACCAGCGGGAACAGCTCATCCGGTTGCAGCAGATCCTGCTGCTGCGCGAGCTGGGCCTCGGCCTGGACACGATCGCGCGGATCCTCGACGGGTCCGTGTCCCGGGCGGAGGCGCTGCGGCTGCACCGGAGTTGGCTGCTGGCGGAGCGCGATCGGCTGGACCGGCTCGCCGACACCGTCGCCCGGACCATCGAAGAACTGGAAGGAGGGGAACACATGTCCGCCAAGGAACTGTTCGAGGGGTTTTCACCGCACTCGGAGAAGGCGAAGTGGCTGGCACAGGAAGCGGCCGAACGGTGGGGTGCGAACGCCCTGGCGTCGCACGAACGGAGCAAGCGCTGGTCGGACGAGAAGTGGGCCGAGGTCAAGCGGCAGGGCGGCGAGGCCGCCGAGCGTCTGGCCGAACTGGCCCGCGAGGGAGTGCCGGTCGACGACGAGCGCGTGCTCGACGCGGTCGCGGCGCACCGCGCCTGGCTGGAGAACTTCTGGACGCCGGACGCCGAGTCCTACACCGGCCTGGGCCGCCTGTACCGCGACGACGAGCGTTTCCGCAGCCAGTACGAGGCCATCCAGCCCGGATTCGCCGAGTACCTGAGCGACGCCATGGCCGCCTACGCCCGCGCTCGCATGAGCTAGCGGGTCGAGGCGGAGCCAGTCCGGCTGCCACCCCGCCGAGCGCGCCCCGCGCCCTGGCCCGGACCACCAACGGAGTTGCGCACTGCTCGTCTAGCGGGGCGTCGCGGTCACCTGCACGGTGAGCTGACGGCACACCGGGGCGTGCGCGACCGCGGTGGCCAGCTCGGGCACGGCGTCGAAGCGGTTCAGCAGGTCGAGGCGGGCCACCTCGTCCAGCGGGCCGTGCGCCTGCCCGAGCGTGGCCTCGTCGATGGCGCCCGGCTCGGTCGAATCGAGCCGCTGCCGGGCGGCGGAGGCGCGGTCCCGCACGCCCTGGAAGTCGGTCACGGCCTGGGCACGCACCTGGTCACCTCCGGGCACCGGGGACGGCGGCAGCTCGTTGAGCCCGTCCAGTGCCCGGTCCAGGCCGTTGATCACCGATCCGAGCAGCTCGCTCGACGTGCGCACGGCGCGCTGCGGGCTGCTCGGGTCCACGCTCGGCATGGTCACCAGCCCCTGGACCAGCGAGCCGACCGCGACGCAGTAGTCGTCGGCCCACCGCGCGGCGGCGTCCTGCAGCTGGACCTCCTCCCGCGACAGGCCGGGCCCACCGGGCTCGACGTTTCTCACGGGTTGCTGGCCGCATCCGGAAAGGCCCACGCAGAGCCCGGTCAGTACCACCAGGAACACGGACTTCCCGGGCCGCACCCACACACCTCCAGCTGCCGACGCGAAGCTCTTTCCCGACCGTACCGAGACGATTGCGGATCGCAACCGCCGGGCATGGAAAAGGCCGGGCCCGTCACGCTGCGTGCGCGACGAGCCCGGCCTTCGCGGGAAATCAGGCGGTCTTCGCCGGGGTGGCGTCCTCGCTCGGCGTCTCGGTCATGACACTCGCGCGGCGCTTCGACACCACGATCGCGGCGACGATGATCGCCACCGCCACCAGCGAGATCGCGATCCGCACACCGGCGGAGGCGTCCGGCCCGATCGAGAACTGCACGACGGCGGGCGCGATCAGCACCGAGACCAGGTTCATCACCTTGATCAGCGGGTTGATCGCCGGGCCCGCGGTGTCCTTGAACGGGTCGCCGACGGTGTCGCCGATGACCGTCGCGGCGTGCGCCTCGGAGCCCTTGCCACCGTGGTGGCCGTCCTCGACCAGCTTCTTCGCGTTGTCCCAGGCGCCACCGGAGTTGGCCAGGAAGATCGCCATCAGGGTGCCGGTCGCGATCGCACCGGCCAGGTAGCCGGCCAGTGCGCCGGTGCCGAGGCCGAAGCCGACGGCGATCGGGGCGAACACCGCGAGCAGACCCGGGGTGGCCAGCTCACGCAGCGAGTCGCGGGTGACGATGTCGACGACCTTGCCGTACTCGGGCCGCGTGGTGCCCTCCATGATCCCCGGGATGTCGCGGAACTGGCGGCGCACCTCGTACACCACCGCGCCCGCGGCGCGGGACACGGCGTTGACCGCGAGACCGGAGAACAGGAAGACCACCGCGGCGCCGATGATCACGCCGACCAGCGTGTTCGGGCTGACGATCGTGTCCACGAACGACTTCACGCCGGCAGCGGACTCGCCGATGTCGGCCAGCGCCTTGGAGATCGAGTCCTGGTAGGACCCGAACAGCGCGGTCGCGGCCAGCACGGCGGTCGCGATCGCGATGCCCTTGGTGATCGCCTTGGTGGTGTTGCCGACCGCGTCCAGCTCGGTCAGGATCTGCGCGGCGTCCTCGTCGACCTCGCCGGACATCTCCGCGATGCCCTGCGCGTTGTCCGAGACCGGGCCGAAGGTGTCCATCGCGACGATGACACCGACCGTGGTCAGCAGGCCGGTGCCGGCCAGCGCGACCGCGAACAACGCGATCGTGCCGCCCAGCAGGTAGGCGCCGAACACCGCCGCGCCGATCACCAGCGCGGTGTAGACGGCCGACTCGAAACCGACCGAGATGCCGGACAGGATCACCGTCGCCGCACCGGTGCGCGAGGTCTCCCCGACGTTCTTCACCGGGCCGTGCTCGGTGCCGGTGTAGTAGCCGGTGAGCTTGAGGATGACGCCGGCCAGCACGATGCCGATGACCACCGCGACGAACGCGATCAGCGCCGGGTTGCCGTCGATGCCGGCCTGGTCCGGGCCGAACTCGGCGAACGAGCCGGGCAGGTAGACGAACGCGGCGACCGCGCACAGCACGGCCGAGATGCCGGCCGAGATGTAGAACGAGCGGTTGATCGTGACCAGGCCGTTCTCACCGGAGCGGGCACGCGTGATGTAGACGCCGATAACCGCGGTGATGACACCGATGGCCGGCACGATCAGCGGGAACAGCAGACCGTCCACACCGAAGGCGGTGCTGCCCAGGATCAGCGCGGCGACCAGGGTCACCGCGTAGGACTCGAACAGGTCGGCGGCCATGCCGGCGCAGTCACCCACGTTGTCACCGACGTTGTCGGCGATGGTGGCCGCGTTGCGCGGGTCGTCCTCGGGGATGTTCTGCTCGACCTTGCCGACCAGGTCCGCGCCCACGTCGGCGGCCTTGGTGAAGATGCCGCCGCCGACACGCATGAACATCGCGATCAGCGCGGCGCCGAAGCCGAAGCCCTCGAGCACCTTCGGCGCCTGGCCGGTGTAGACGAGCACGACGACCGCGGCGCCGAACAGGCCGAGGCCGACGGTGAACATGCCGACCGCGCCGCCGGTGCGGAACGCGACGCGCATCGCCTTCTCCCGGCCGCCCGGCTCACGGGAGGCAGCGGCGACCCGCAGGTTGGCCCGCGTCGCCAGCCACATGCCGGTGTAGCCGATGAGGAACGAGAACACCGCGCCGACGAGGAAGAACAACGAGCGGCCGATGCGCTCGTTCCAGTCCTCCGCCGGGAGCGCGAGCAGCAGCAGGAACACCACGACCCCGAAGATCGAGAGGGTGTTGCGTTGCCGCTTCAGATACGCGGCCGCCCCTTCCTGCACGGCCTTGGCGATGTCCTGCATCTTCGTGGTGCCCTGGCCGGCGGCCAGCACCTCCTTGAGCAGGAACCAGCCGATGACCAGAGCGGCCAGGGCGATGACGGCGACCACGGCCGCGATGCCGTAGTCACCTCCGGAAAACTCGAGGCCCTCCGCGAGGGTCTGCCGGGACATCCGTCCTCCTGGAAACGTTCCTGTCGCCAGTGACAGCCCGCCTAGGGGAAGCCGTGCCGACGCTGGCATGGGATCTACACCACAAGTGGTGCCGGTTGCGGGGAGTGTATTGGTAATGGATCCGGCGCGGTCAGGGCGTCCCGTAACGATCACGCTCAGTGCATGTGAGCCTGCTCACGGTTCATGATCTTTTCACACGAGAACGGTTCTGTCGTACACGTGTGCGAAGCTGGGAAGCGTGGATGTGGTTGCGGGAACCGAGCGCGCGCGGCGGTTGCTGCACAGGGTCACCGCCGGGATCCGGGAGAACCCGGTGACCCACGTGGCCGATCTGCCGGCCCGCGAGGCGCGGCACACCGACTGGCCGTCGTGGGCGGATCCGCGCGTGGTGGATGCGCTGCGGTCGGGCGGGGTGGAGCGGCCGTGGGCGCACCAGACGGAGGCGGCGTCGCTGGCCTTCGCGGGGCGGCACGTCGTGGTGTCCACGGGCACGGCGTCGGGCAAGTCGCTGTGCTACCAGCTGCCGGTGCTGTCGACGCTGGCGTCCGACGACAAGGCGTGCGCGCTGTACCTGTCGCCGACGAAGGCGCTGGGCGCCGACCAGCTGCGGTCGGTGTCCGCTTTGGACATCCCGGGGGTGCGGGCGGCGTCCTACGACGGGGACACGCCGATGGCCGAGCGCGACTGGGTGCGGGCGCACGCGCGGTGGGTGTTCACGAATCCGGACATGCTGCACCGCGGAATCCTGGCCGCGCACTCGCGGTGGGCACGGCTGTTCCGGAAGCTGTCCTACGTCGTGATCGACGAGTGCCACAGCTACCGGGGCGTGTTCGGGTCGCACGTCGCGTTGTTGCTGCGGCGGCTGCAGCGGGTGGCGCGGCACTACGGGTCGTCGCCGGTGTTCATCCTCGCGTCGGCGACGACGGCGGAGCCGGGCGAGTTCGCATGCCGTCTGGTGGGCGCGGACTGCGTGCCGGTGGTCGAGGACGCGTCGCCGCGCGGGGCGCGGACAGTGGCGCTGTGGGAGCCGCCGCTGATGGAGGACCACCGGGGTGAGAACGGGGCGCCGGTGCGCCGGTCGGCCGGGGCGGAGGCGAGCCGGATCCTGGCGGAGCTGGTCATCGAGGGCGCGCGGACGCTGGCGTTCGTGCGGTCGCGGCGGGGTGCGGAGCTGACGGCGCTGGGCGCCCGGCGGTTGTTGTCCGAAGTGGACGGTGAGTTGCCTCGTCAGGTGGCGGCGTACCGGGCCGGGTTCCTGCCGGAGGAGCGGCGGGCGCTGGAGCGGGCGTTGTTGTCGGGCGAGCTCAAGGGCGTGGCGACGACGAACGCGCTCGAGCTGGGTGTGGACATCGCGGGGCTGGACGCGGTGGTGCTGGCGGGGTATCCGGGCACGCTGGCGTCGTTCTGGCAGCAGGCGGGCCGGGCCGGCCGGTCGGGTGACGACGCGCTGGTGGTGTTCGTGGCCCGGGACGATCCGCTGGACACGTACCTGGTGCACCACCCGGAGGCGGTGCTGGAGCGGCCGGTGGAGACGGCGGTGCTGGACCCGTCGAACCCGTACGTGCTGGCGCCGCAGCTGGCGTGCGCGGCGGCGGAGTTGCCGTTGACCACTGGCGAGCTGGAGACGTTCGGCGGCGCGGCGACGCGGGAGGTGCTGGACCGCCTGGTGGCGGACAGGTTGCTGCGGCGCCGGCCCAGCGGCTGGTACTGGACGTCGCGGGACCGCCCCCACTACGAGGTGGACATTCGCGGTTCGGGCGGCGAGCAGATCGCGGTGGTCGAGGCGGACACGTCGAGGCTGCTGGGAACGGTCGACCCGGGCTCGGCCTGCACGACGGTGCACCCGGGGGCCGTGTACCTGCACCAGGGTTCGTCGTACGTGGTGGACGAGCTGGACCTGGAGGCGGGCATCGCGCTGGTGCACGCGGAGGACCCGGAGTGGACGACGTCCGCCCGGGAGGTCGCGGACATCGCCGTGCTGAACACCCAGGAGCGCCTGGACTACGGCGGCGTGACGGTGTGCCTGGGCGAGGTCGCGGTGACTTCCCAGGTGGTGGGCTACCTACGACGCCGCCCGTCGGGGGAGGTGCTGGACCAGGTGGCGCTGGACCTACCGGCACAAACGCTGGAGACGCGGGCCGTCTGGTACACGATCAGCCCAGAGCTACTGGAAGCCGCCGCGCCCTCGGAAATCGCCGAAGCGCAGGAGGACACCAGCGCCCCGGAAGCCAACGGGACGCGGGAAGGCCCCAACTCTCAAGAAGCCGCCTCCGAAATTGCCGACGCGCGGGAGGTCACCAGCGCCAGCGCGGCGCGGAAATTCTCCAACGCCCGCCTCGTCGCCGGTGCGCGGGAAGCCGCCGCGCCGCCCGTGGCTGCCGGAGCGCAGGAGGTCGCCGTGCCGGAGGAGGCCGCCGTGCCGGAGGAGGCCGCCGGGGTGAGAGAAGTCGCCATCACCCGCGTAGTCACCGGAGCGCAGGAGGCTGTGCCATCGAAGTTCACCGTGCCGCCGGAGCCCGCCGGGGCGCGGGAGGTCGGCGGGGCGCGGGAGGTCGGCGGGGCGCCGGGGGGCGCCGGTCTGGATCCGGCGCGCATCCCCGGCGCCCTGCACGCCGCCGAGCACGCGGCGATCGGCCTGCTACCGCTGTTCGCTACGTGCGACCGGTGGGACATCGGCGGCGTCTCAACCGCGTTGCACGCTGACACCGGGGAGGCGACGGTGTTCGTGCACGACGGCCATCCCGGAGGCGCGGGATTCGCCGATCGCGGTTTCGCTGCTGTTGTCCCCTGGCTGGCCGCTACGCGGGAGGCCATCATCTCCTGCGAGTGCCCGGCGGGATGCCCGTCCTGTGTGCAGTCACCGAAGTGCGGGAACGGTAACGACCCACTGGACAAGGCGGGGGCGGTGGCCGTGCTGGAAACCGTGCTCGGGGCGGTGAGTCGTCACAGTGCCCGGCACGACCACGGGGTGGCTCAGGCTGCGGCGAACTGACCGGCGCCGACGAGGGCGGTCCGGTCGGAACCCCGCTGGTCGAGAGCGCGGGCGAGCACGGAGTGCACGGCCTTGGCGGACGGCAGCCGCCAGCCCCACACGTCCGGCTTGACCCGCCAGTGCACGACACCGTGCTGGAACGGCGTGGGCGGGAGCGGAATCCAGCTGCCCTGGCCGTGCCAGCGGACCTCGCCGTCGGTGGCGAGCTCCTCCGGAATGCGGTCGGCGACCGTGGTCAGGAACAGCCAGCGACCGTCGGGCGTCGCGACGATCGGCGCGGGGTGGCCGGTGGCACGGAGCAGCCGGGCGGCGCGCTTGCCCAGTTCATCCGGGACCTCGACGGCGTCCAGCACGGTGCCGGTCGCGACGAGCAGGCTGTACGGCTGACCGGTCCACCAGCCGGCCACCTCGTTGGGGTGGGCGCCGAGCCGGTCGGCCCAGTCCTCGTGGACGGGCACCGGGCCGGTCCAGGAGCCCTCGGCGTCCGCCTGCGCCGGAAAGGTGCCGGGCAGCACCGGCCACCCGTGCCAGGCGAGACCGATGGCCTCCGCACGTAGCTCGATGCGGAAGGCGCCCCGCCAGCTGTCCGACCAATCCGTGTCCAACATTTCCGTCCACAACTCCTTGCTCGTTCCACCGCTCCGGGTGGCTGTCTGATGTCCAATAAACGGCAAGTTGCAAAGTGCCGGAACCCGCCGCGCGACAACCGGCCGCTCCGAGGCGACGAGCGTCGAGCACCTGCTCGGCCCGGCCGAACGCCGCTCGGCCGGTGCGGCCGGACGACGAGCGGCCGGCCGCACTGATCGTCAATCGTGATCTCCAGCACACGTTTCTCCTGCGTACCAACGGTTTCCGGCCCGGGGTCACCGCTCGCCCCGACCACGCCCCGTGACCGCTCGGCGCGCGAGGGCGACCGCCCAACCTCCGACGGTGCACCTACCGTTCGGCGCGGAACCGACCGTTCGTCGCAGCGACGCCCACCAAGCCCCCTGCGACGTCCGGCACGAACCGGCCCTTCCGGACCGGGCATGAAGTCACCACGCGGCCCCGCTGGGCCAGCCGGCGGAGGTGATCACGGGTCCGCCCGTCAATGCCGGCCCATGAGCCGCCGCCGTCCAGGCTTGCGCCGCCTGCCCGCCAGGGGCCGAGCACCGGCCCGGCCAGCCGTGTTCCGCAGGAGCCCGACCTCAGGGACCGGCACGGGCCCGCCCCACGGCCGAGCCGAGCCCGGTGTCGACAACCACCTCGACGAGGGCGTCCCACCCCTCGAAGCGGCAACTCACCACCCGAGCCCCCATCCGCTCGGCGACCCAGCGGGCCCGCCCACAGGCGAGGTCGGTCCCGTGCCCGACCTGCCCGGCGGCCGCGAGGGCAGCGAGGTCCGCCGCCCCACCAGCCCGATGCCGGGCAATCGCAGCCGAACCGAGCCCCCACAGCAACCCCGCGACGACCACCAGCGCGGCGATGGCGCAGGCGGCCCAGACGGTCGCCGCGCCCCGGTCGTTCCGTAGCCGGGGTGCGTGGGCCGCGTGTGCCTGCCCAGGCGGCACCCGTACCTCCCTCGGGCAGGGCCATCCGGAAGGCCGGTCCGGGGCAGCACCTCCGCCCCGACTGGTCGTTCTCGTTCGAGGGGTGACCATGCTCGCCGGGTGGATCAGGTCAGGGAGGCGCATCGGCGGCTCCCGGTTCGAGGACGGCGAACGCATTGGCTGTCAGGTGGAGGCCGGGGAGGGGCCCGCCCGCCGGTGCGGCCCGGACTTCCACCGTGATGCTGTCGCCCTCCGTCTTCACCGAGAGCGATGCGCCGGGTGGGGCGATCTGCTCGACCGCCTGCGCGGCCAGCTGCGGTTCGCCCCGGGCGAGGAGGCGTGCGGCCTCCCGGGCGGCATCGGTGCAGCGGAGCTGGTTTGCGATGGCCGTGAAGCCTGCGAGCACCAGTCCGACCACCACGGCCAGGGCGCACAGTGCGATCGCCGCTTCGACGGTCACCGCACCTCGGTCCCCCGGACCGGCTCGGGGACGGGTGGTCATCAGAACTCCGCCGTCAGCGCTTGCTCGACCAATCCCGTCAACGCCGCGACCACCGAGTCGCCGGTGACCACGGAATACAACAACGCACCGAAAGCCGCGGCCGCGATCGTGCCGATCGCGTACTCAGCGGTGCTCATACCGCCGTCATCGGTCACGATCGGGCGGAACCAGCGGCGCCACCACCGAGGGCGAGCCGGGGCGGCGTGGCGGCCGGTGGGCTTGGAGCGGAACAACACGAGAATTCTCCTTTGTCTGTCGTGGACGGTCAGAACACGTTGAGGCGTCCGGCCAGGCCGAGAACCACGGGGACGACCCCGAGGCACACGAAGGCCGGGAGAAAGCAGAGCCCCAGCGGGCCGGCGATCAGCACGCCCGCACGCTGCGCCCGCGCCTCGGCCCGGCCGCCGAGGGAGGCACGGATTCCCCGGGCGAGGCCGGTGGCTGCGTCGGCGAGGGTGGTTCCGCTGCGCGCGGTCCGCTTGGCCGCGCGAGCGAACTCAGCGGTGCCCGGGCAGTCGAGTGCGGGCGCCCACGCCTCGGTCGCGTCGGCGCCGAGTTCGAGCAGACCGGCTGTGGCACGGAGGGCATCTGCTTCCGGACCTGTCACGTCGTCGGTAACGGCGCGCAGTGCGGCAGGCACGGGTTGCCCGGACCGCAGGCACGCGGCGAGCAGGTCCCACGTCGCGGCGAGGTCGAGAGGATCACTCCTCGGCCGGCGCGTGCGGATCCGGGCAGGCGCGCGCGGCGACGGGAAGAGGTGGGCCAGCCGCAGACCGGGGACTGGCCTCCCCGGCAGGGTCAGCAAGGCCGCGCCGAGCAATGCGACCACGACGGCGGCCGTGCTCATCGCCGTGCTCCTCGGCTCGTGAACGGAGGCGGCAGTGCTGCGCCCACAGTGGTAGATGCGCTCATCGCGGTGCTCCTCGTTTTGTGAGGTGGGCGCTCCAGGCGCTGCCCGCGACGATCAGCGCGGCGCCGAGCAGGAGGAGTGCGTTGCCGCTGCTGGTGGCGAACAGGACGTGGACCGGGTGAGTGCCCATTCCCTCGCCGAGCAGCAGGCCGAAACCGGGTAGGGTGGCGAGGACCATCGCGCTCGCGCGGGGGCCGGACATCGCCGCCTCTGCCTGGCTGGTGAACCTCAGCTCCGCGGTGATGTCCTGGCGGGCCGCATCGAGCAGGTCGGCCAGTGGGAGTCCGTGCCGTTGGCTCAGCGACCACGCCCGCACCAGTCGCGCCCGGGCCGCGGACAACGGCTCGACCGTCGGGATCGTGGCCAGCGTTTCCGCGAGGTTCCCGCCGAAGCGCGCGGCACCGGCCACCGCTTCGAGGATCTCCGCGACCGGACGGGGTGCGTCGGCCGCGGCGGACTCGGCGGCCAGTGCGGGCGGGGCGCCGGCCCGGAGGTCCACCACCATCGCGTGCAGCGCCTCGGCCATCGCGCGCCGCATCGCCAGGCCGGACTTCGATCGCCGGCGCGCGTGCCAGTGGCGCCAGCCGGCCCAGCCGAGCAGAGCACCCGTCGCCCACACCATCGGCGGCATGACGAACAGCAGTGGCATCAGCCCGAGCGCGAAAGCTTTCCGCGGCTTCGGCAATCCGCGGCGTCTCACCGACGGTGCGAGCGCGCGCAGCCGGGCGACCGTGCCCCGCACCGGGGGCCAGCACAAGGCGGCCGCCGCCGCGCAGGCCAGAGAGTGCGTCAGCACGGCCCACCTCCGTGCGGCAGCAACGCGGAGAACAGCACCCGCCGCTTGGTCCACCCGCCGTCCTGCCACACCGGAAGCACGCGGACATCTCCGTTGTCGCTCCGGCTCAGCACACCGACCTCGCCCAGCTCCCGTTGTCCCGACGAGGACCGGCGCATGTGCAGCACGACCTGGACCGCGGCGGCGAGCTGGCTGTGCAGAGCCGAGCGGGACAGGCCACCGAGGGCGGCAAGCGCTTCCAGGCGGGCGGGCACCTCCGCCGTCGAGTTGGCGTGCAGCGTTCCGGCACTCCCGTCGTGACCGGTGTTCAACGCGCTGAGAAGTTCGCAGACCTCCTGGCCGCGCACCTCGCCGACCACGAGCCGGTCGGGCCGCATCCGCAGCGCCTGGCGCACCAGGTCCCGCAGGCTGACCTCGCCGGCGCCCTCGACGTTCGGCGGCCGCGCGGTCAACCGCACGAACTGCGGGTGCGCGGGCTGGAGTTCGGCCGCGTCCTCGACGCACACGATCCGTTCGGCCGGGGACACCGCCCCGAGCATCGCCGCGAGCAGGGTGCTCTTGCCCGCGCCGGTGCCACCGGTGACGAGGAAGGCGAGCCGGGCGGCGACCACCGACTCGACCAGTTCCGCGCCCTCGGCCCCGAACGTGCCCAGCTCGCGCAACGCGGCCAGGTCGTGCACAGCGGGACGAAGGATCCGCAGCGACACACACGTCCCGTCCGCCGCGATCGGTGGCAGCACGGCGTGCAGCCGCACCCGGCCGTGCGGTCCGAGGCCCGGGAGCCAGCCGTCGACGTAGGGCTGGGCGTCGTCGAGCCTTCGCCCGGCGGCCAGCGCCAGCCGCTGCGCAAGACGGCGCACTTGCTCCTCGCCGGAGAAGTGGACGTCAACGCTGCGCAAGCCGTCCGAGCCGTCCACCCACACCTCGTGCGGGCCGGTGACCAGCACATCGGTGACGCCGGGCAGGGCGAGCAGCGGTTCCAGTGGACCGGCACCGGCCAGCTCCTGCCGGATCAGCCGCAGGGCGTCGAGCAATTCCGTGTGCCCGACCGGACGTCCGGCCTCGGCGCGGACCGCCTCCGCCACCATCACCGGGTCCGTGCCGGCACCGGCGCCGGCCAGCCGGTGCCGCACCCGTTCGACCAGCTCGGTGTTCATGCCGCCAGCACCTGCTTCGTCTGGGCCTGCGCCAGGATCAGCCGCGCGGTCTCCAGCAGCGCACCACGTGGTCGCGGAGCGAAGTTGCCCCGCTCGATCTCCCGGTCCAGCTGGCGCTCGGCCGCCATGGACGTCAGCAGGGGTAGCCCGACAGCCCCGGCCGCGACGCCCGGCTCGAGGTCGCCCGGCGCCGGTCCGCGCACGACCAGCCGCACACGGCCGGCCGGATCACCCAGCTGCTTCACCACCCGCCGGGCCGCCAGGCAGGCTCGCATCTCCGCCGGGATCACCACGACCACCAGGTCGGCTCGTGCGATGACCGCCAGGCCCGGCCCGTCCAGGTGGCGCGGCAGATCGCACACCACCGTCCGCCCGGCCCGGCGCCCGGCCTCGACCACCGCCGCCGCGCCTTGCCCGGTCGGCCCGTCACCGTTGCGGTGGCAGGACAGGAACGGCAACCGCACACCGCGGTACCGGAACTCGGGCAGTGACTTCAGCAGCGCGGGCATCGACAGCCGCCCGGCTCCGGGCCGCAGCTCGGGCCAGCGGAGCCCCTCGGTGTTCTCGGCGCCGAGCAACGCGTCGATGCCGCCGGCCAGCGGATCGCAGTCCACCAGCAGCGCGCCGGGATCGGTGCGGCACGCGGCCAGCGCGGTGGCCGCCGCCAGGACGGACGCCCCGGCACCACCGCGACCGCCGAGCACGCCGATGATCCGCCCGCCCGGTAGCCCCGGCCCGTCGACGACATCGGCGAGCGCCGCGGCCAGCGTCGTCTCGTCCTCCGGCAGCGACACGACATCCTCGACACCGGCGCGGAAAGCGCGTTGCCAGGTGCGGGAATCCGGGGCGCCCTTGGTGACGAGCAGGACGCCCGGACGCCGAGGCAGCTCGACGTCACCGTCGACGGCTTGCTCGTCGACCAGCACCAGCGGCGCGTCCGGCCAGCGCGGCCGGGCGGCGAGCAGGTCGGGTGCGTGCTCGGTGTCGCAGCCCACGGCCGCGGCGACGCGCAGGATTTCGTCGAGCATGACCTCGTCGTGGGCGACGACGAGCGGTCGAGCGTGGTCCATGACGGCCCCCAGGAGTGATCGGTGATTGACCTGACTCCACGGTCGTGCTCGCGCCATGCCGCGACAAGAAGCTCCGGCGCCGCCTGTGGACAACTGGGGTCATGTGGACAACTCGCGCCCGGAACGGCTCGGGCGAGCGGGATCGTCGGTGCGCGGTGGCAGAATCCGCGCGCGCGCGAAGAAAAGGGGCGACCCCCGCCAGGGGGGAGGGGCGGGGGTCGCCGAGGGTTCAGCCCCGGGGGGTTGGACTGAACCGCCGGTGGGAACACCGGATGCGCTCCACTGTAACTCCGCGAACCGGCCCGGAACTCCTCCCGCAGCGCCCACAATTCGGTAACGGCACCGGCAATCGATTTCCCGGGGGGCAACGAATTTCCGACCGGGCGACACCATTGGTGGTCACCTCACCGCCTGCCGGCCGGTCTCCTCCTATCCTGAAGCCGTGGCAGAACCTCCCACCTCGCCGCCGAGCGAACAGCGCGCCGCGACCGGAACCGGTGTCGCGGCCTTCTTCGACCTGGACAAGACGATCATCGCCTCCTCCAGCGCGCTGGCCTTCAGCAAGCCGCTGCTGCGCGAGGGGCTGATCAGCAAACGAGCGGCGCTGAAGAGCGCGTACGCGCAGTTCGTCTTCTCGCTCTCCGGCGCGGACGAGGACCGGACCGAGCGGATGCGCGCCGAGATCTCCGCGTTGTGCGCGGGCTGGGACGTCGCCCAGGTGCGGGCGATCGTCAACGAGACGCTGCACGACATCGTCGACCCGCTCGTCTACGCCGAGGCCGCCGAGCTGATCGCGTGGCACCAGTCGGAGGGCCACGACGTGATCGTGCTGTCCGCCGCCGGCGACGAGGTGGTGACCCCGATCGCGACGATGCTCGGCGCGACCGGCAGCGTCGCGACGAGAATGGCCGTGGTGGACGGCCGCTATTCCGGCGAAATCGCGTTCTACTGCTACGGCGAACAAAAAGCGGTGGCCGCGAAACAATTGGCCGCGGAAAACGGGTACGACCTCGCCGCGTGTTACGCCTATTCCGATTCCAGCACGGACGTCCCGCTGCTGGAGACGGTCGGGAAGCCGCACGCGGTGAACCCGGACCGCCTGCTCCGCCGGACCGCGCTCGAGCGGGGCTGGGCGGTTCTGGAGTTCACCAAGCCGGTGTCGCTGCGGAGCCGCTTCCCCGCGCCGTCACCAGCGACTTTGGCGGTCGGCCTCGGCCTCGGTGCGGTCGCCGCCGCGGGCGTGACCTGGTACGGCCTGACGCGCAAACGCCGTGGGGGAGCATAGAAGTCTAGTCGCTCAGGGTGCCCGCATCACCGGATCGAGCGTCTGTACCGGTGCACCCGTCCAACCCCTTGAAGTGACGGCGGTCACTGGGTAGAAAGTGAAGTGCGGACGTCGTTCGGCCAAGGATGAGACGAAGAGAAGTCTCGTTCCTCCCCGAAGACCTCCGTGCGCGGACTCCGGGCACCCACGCGCAGCGCGCCGCGGGAGGCTTGTCGTCGAGGGACTGCGTACCGGGACGCCGGACGCCGAGTCCACGTAGGTACGACATGAGTTGCAGCTTGGTCACCCGAGCAGTCCGCGCGGGCGGGCGCCGCTAGCGATGTCGCTGCGGCGCCCGCGCATTTTTATGTCCAGGGGATTAGCCCGCCAGAGTGATAGCGGCTGAAAGACACTTTCGGGCTCCTCCGAAAGTAAGGCAGTCGTTGACCAGCTCCGGAGTGACTGAGTAGCTTCCCCCAATGCCGGCTCCATCCGCCGGTGATCATCTTCAGGGGAGGTTTCGCGATGCGCCGGAGGGTTCATGTGCTTGCCGCGATCGTCGTGGGTGTTCTCGGCGTGAGCGCGGTCAGCGCTGCCTCCGCCGCACCCGGCGGGCGGCAGGAGGGCTGGGCCGAGCAGACGCTGCGGCGGATGTCGCTCGAGGAGAAGGTGGGGCAGCTCTTCGTAGCCGACGTCTGGGGCAAGTCCGCGGACCAGGCCGCCGAGGGCAACCGCACGAAGTACGGCGTCGACACGGCCGCGGAGGTCGTCCAGCGCTTCCACCCGGGCGGCGTCATCTACTTCAACAACTCCGGCACCGACAACGTGGATGACCCGGCGCAGGTCGCGCGCTTCTCGAACGGGCTGCAGCGGGCCGCGCTCGCCTCGGGCGCGAAGGTTCCGCTGATCGTCTCGACGGACCAGGAGGGCGGCCGGGTCACGCGCATCGCCGCACCGGCCACGGAGTACCCGTCCAACATGGCCGTGGGTGCCGGACGCAGCGCCGAGGACGCGCGGACGCTGGCCACGGTGAACGGTCACGAGCTGCGGGCGATGGGCATCAACCAGGACTTCGCGCCGGACGCGGACGTCAACTCCAACCCGCTCAACCCGGTCATCGGCACCCGGTCGTTCTCCGCCGATCCGGCGCTGACCAGCGAGCTGGTGGCCGCCGAGGTCGACGGCTACCAGAACTCCGGGCCGGCGACGGAGACCGTCTCGGCGGCGGCCAAGCACTTCCCCGGCCACGGTGACGCGGCCACGGACAGCCACACCGGTCTGCCCGTCATCAACCGGACCGAGGACCAGTGGCGGCAGATCGACCTGCCGCCGTTCCGGGCGGCGATCGACGCGGGGACCGACGTGATCATGTCCGCGCACATCACCGTGCCCAGCCTCGACCCGTCCGGCGAGCCCGCGACGCTGTCCAAGCCGATCATCACCGGGATCCTCCGCGACGAGCTGCACTACGACGGGGTGGTCGCCACCGACTCGCTGCAGATGGCCGGGGTGCGGCAGCTGCACAGCGACGCGGAGATCCCGGTACTGGCCCTGGAGGCCGGGGTCGACCAGATGCTGATGCCGCCGGACCTCGGGCTGGCCGTCAACAGCGTGCTCGACGCGGTCAAGAACGGGCGGCTCACCGAGGAGCGGATCGACCAGAGCGTGCTGCGGATCCTCAAGCTCAAGGACAAGCGCGGCATCGTCGCCAGCCCGCTGGTCAACACACGGGCCGTGAAGCAGGTCGTCGGCAGCGCGGCCAACCGCGACAAGATCCAGGCCCTCACCGACCGCACGACCACGGTGCTCCGCAACGACGCCGGGCTGCTGCCCCTGCGCGATCCCGGTAAGGTCCTGGTCACCGGCTGGAACAACCCGAACTACCCCGGCTACCCGGCGGAACCGGTGCGGGCGCTGGCCGAGCGGCTCGGCGGCACGGCCGTCTCGACGGGCGCCAAGCCGACCGCGGCCAAGATCGCCGATGCGGTCGCGGCGGCCGGCGAAGCGGACACGGTCGTCGTCCTGACCAACGGCCTGCGCAGCGACACCGGCCAGGGTGACCTCGTGCGTGAACTGCTCGCGACCGGGAAACCGGTGGTCGCCGTGAGCATCCAGGAGCCGTACGACCCGGGCTACGCCGACGTACCGACCTGGGTGGCGACGTACGACTGGCGGGATGTGACGATGGCTTCGCTGGCCAAGGTGCTCAAGGGTGAGATCGCACCACAGGGCAAGCTGCCCGTCGACGTACCGGCGGGCGACGACGCCGGCCAGATCCGCTATCCCTTCGGCACAGGACTGACATGGTGAGGCTCAACCGGCGCGGGTTCCTGGTCACCGGCGCCCTCGCGACACCCCTGCTGACCGGCGGGTCCGCCCTCGCGGAACCGGTGCCCGCCATCCCGTCCGGGGCCCGTGGACCGGTGGTCACCGGCGCCGACGCCCTCGCCCGCCAGGGCTGGCGCTCGCTGGCCGGGCGCAAGGTCGGGGTGCTGTCGAACCCGACGGGTGTGCTGGAGAACGGCGATCACGTCGTCGACTCGATGATCGCCGCGGGGGTCCGGCCGGTCGCCGCGTTCGGGCCGGAACACGGGTTCCGCGGCAGCGCCCAAGCCGGCGGCTCGGAGGGCGACTACACCGATCCGCGCACCGGCATCCCGGTGTACGACGCGTACGGCGCGGACGCGGCGAAGCTGGCCGGGATGTTCACCAAGGCCGGCGTGGACACGGTGGTCTTCGACATCGCCGACGTCGGGGCCCGCTTCTACACCTACATCTGGTCCATGTACACGGCGATGGCCGCCGCCGGCCGGACCGGGGCCGCCTTCGTCGTCCTCGACCGGCCGAACCCGATCGGCGGCAAGGCCTACGGCCCGATGCTGCACCCGAAGTTCGCCTCCGGCGTCGGGCTCAAACCGATCGTGCAGCAGCACGGCATGACCGTCGGCGAGCTGGCGAAGTACTTCGCCGCCGAGTTGCTGCCCGCCGAGGGCGTGCGGCTGGCCGACCTGCAGGTGGTGCAGGCCGAGGGCTGGCGCCGGGACACGTTCTTCGCCGGCACCGGGCTGACCTGGACGCCGCCGAGTCCCAACATGCCGACCGCGGACACCGCGCTGGTCTACCCGGGCACGGGCATGTTCGAGGGCACGGTGTTCTCCGAGGGACGCGGCACGACCCGGCCCTTCGAGATCATCGGCGCGCCCGGTATCGACTGGCGGTGGCGGGACGAGCTGACGGCGCTCGGGCTCGCGGGTGTGCGGTTCCGGGAGACCTACTTCGTGCCGACGTTCAGCAAGTTCGTGAACCAGACCTGCGGCGGGGTGCAGCTGACGGTCACCGACCCGGCCGCGTTCGACGCCATCCGCACCGGGGTCGCCATGCTGGTGACGGCCAAGAAGCTGCACCCGGACATCTTCGCCTGGCGCGCGGACAACGGGATCGACAAGCTGACCGGCTCCGACCGGGTGCGGACGATGGTCGACCGCGGCGCCGGTGTGGACGAGATCGTCGGGTCGTGGCAGGCCGAGCTCGACGAGTTCACCGCCCGCCGCCGGCCCCATCTGCTCTACTGGTGAGGCCGGCATGCGAACGGGCAAACTACTGGTCGCGGCGGTGCTGACCGTTTCCGCCCTGACCGTTCCCGGAGCGAGTACCACCATCACCGAGCAGGCCTACACCGGGCGGATCGACCGCCCGCAGTACGAGTTCGCACCGCCCGACACGGTGCTGCGTCCGGGGCTGCCCGGCGACGTCGGGCTCGATTCCGGGCCCCTGCGGGCCGCCGAGCAGTTCCTGGCCGACTGGACCAAGCCGGACCCGGCCACCGGACACCCGCACTTCTCCGGCGCGGCCGGGATCCTCGGGCACAACGGGGTGGTCGTCGCCGAGACCGCGGCCGGCTGGGCGCTCCGGTACGCCGACGCCGCGGGCACGGAGCTGCCGCCCGAACAGCAGGTCCCGATGCGCGCCGACACGATCTTCGACATGGCCTCGATCACGAAGCTGTTCACCTCGCTCGCGGTGATGCAGCTCGTCGAGGACGGCAAGGTCGCGCTGGACCGGCCGGTCGCCGAGTACCTGCCCGAGTTCGCGGCGAACGGCAAAGAGTCCGTTACCGTGCGGCAGCTTCTCACCCACACCTCGGGCTTGGCGGCCGACCCGCGCCCGTCGCTGTGGCAGGGCTACCCGGACATCCCGTCCCGGCGGAAGGCCGTGCTCGACAGCCCGCTGAAGAACCAGCCAGGGTCGACGTACCTCTACTCGGACATCAACCTGATGACGCTCGGTTTCCTCGTCGAGCGGATCAGCGGGCAGCCGCTCGACGCCGTGGTGCGGGACCGGATCACACAGCCGCTCGGGATGACCGATACGACGTTCAACCCGCCCGCCGAGAAGCTCGACCGGATCGCGGCCACCGAGTTCCAGGCGGATCCGCCGCGGGGCGTGGTCCGTGGCCAGGTCCACGACGAGAACGCGTGGGCGCTCGGCGGAGTCTCCGGTCACGCCGGCATCTTCTCGACGGCGCCGGACATGGCGGTGCTCGCGCAGGCCATCCTCAACGGCGGCGCCTACCGCGGCGCCCGGATCCTGCGCCCGGAAACGGTGCGGGACATGCTGACCGACTACAACCAGGCGTTCCCCGGTCACGCTCACGGCCTCGGGTTCGAGCTGGACCAGCGGTTCTACATGGGTGCGCTGTCCTCGCCCACCACCGCGGGCCACACCGGCTTCACCGGCACGTCGCTGGTCATCGACCCGGTGTCGCGGTCGTTCGCCATCCTGCTGACCAACCGCGTTCACCCGACGCGGAACTGGGGTTCGATCAACCCGGCCCGAGAGAAGTGGGCGAGCGCGCTGGCCGAAGCGATGTAGCGCCGGCTGTAGGGAGATTTACCCGCGGCCGGACAGGTGATCTTCCGGCCGGCGACGCGCCACGCATAGCCGAGCGGTGGGCGAGTAACCAGCACGAACGAATTTCGGACACCAGCGTCCGTCACGCAGAGCTACCTATCGGCTGCTCCATTGGTAGTGAAAGTGGCCAGACTCGCGTCATACCATCGAGGCGGGCAAGTCCCTATCACTGAGACGCGAGCGGGAGCCACCGACGATCGCCGGCTGTTTCGGGAACCACAGGAAGTTGCCAAGTCGTTAACTTGATGACGTTAACAACCACGACGTAGTTGGCGACTTTCCGGGCAACTGAGTCACCGCAGCTCGGCCGTGCAGGGGCGGACGAGTTGCGATCATCCCTAAGGATGTGGGTAACCTTGTCTCAAATGCCTACGGTTAGTAACTTTCCCACGGATCTGGATACCGATTCCGTAACCGAGCGGGCACCGAACGAGATCGGTTCGGCCGCTCGCGAGTCCGAAACCAGTCCTCTGGTCCGGATCCGTTCGCTGCTGCCCGGCCTGGCCCGAGCTGAACAGCGCGTAGCCAAGGTCGTCCTCGATGACCCGTCCGCAGTAGCGCGCCGCTCGATCACCGAGGTCGCCCTGGCCGCAAGCACCAGCGAGACCACGGTGACCCGGTTCTGCAAGGCCGTGGGCGTAGGCGGATACCCGCAGCTGCGCATCGCGCTGGCCGCTGACACCGCCCGCTCCGAGGCGCGGTCCACCCGCAACCTGGGTGGCGAGATCGCCGTGGACGACGACCTGGCCGCGGTGGTGGGCAAGGTCAGCTTCGCCGACGCGCGCGCCGTCGAGGAAACCGCTGAGCAGCTCGACATCGCGACCCTGCAGCGCGTGATCGACCTGCTCGCCGACGCCGGCCGGACCGACGTCTACGGCGTGGGCGCGAGCGCTTTCGTCGCCGCCGACCTGCAGCAGAAGCTGCACCGCATCGGCCGCGTGTGCTTCGCCTGGTCGGACACCCACATCATGCTGACCTCGGCCGCGGTGCTGGGCGCCGGCGACGTCGCCATCGGCGTCTCGCACACCGGCGCGACCACCGACACCGTCGAGGCGCTGCGGGTGGCCCGCGAGCACGGCGCGACCACCGTGGCGCTGACCAACTTCCCGCGCTCGCCCATCACCGAGGTCGCCGACTACGTCCTGACCACCGCCGCCCGCGAGACGACCTTCCGCTCGGGCGCGACGGCGAGCCGGATCGCCCAGCTCACGGTCATCGACTGCCTGTTCATCGGGGTTGCCCAGCGCCACATGGACAGCGCGTCCGCCGCGCTGGAAGCCACTCGCGACGCCGTCGGCGGCCACCGCCTCGGCGTGCGACCGGACGGCCGGAGGCGTCCGCGAGAGACCGGAAAGTGAGCACGAAGGAAACGGTGAGACGCATGATGACGGTGCCCAGTCAGGTGGTCCACGTCGATTCCCCGACCGAGCAGCGCAACCCCCGCACCACCGAGATCGACCGGATGTCGACGCTCGGCATCCTGACCACGATCAACGACGAGGACCGCCGGGTCCCCGACGCGGTCGCCAAGGTCCTGCCCCAGCTGGCGGACGCGGTCGATCTCGCGGTGGAGGCGTTGCGCACCGGCCATCGTGTGCACTACGTCGGCGCGGGCACGTCCGGCCGGCTGGCGACGCTGGATGCCGCTGAGCTGGTGCCGACGTTCAACGTGCCTGCCGACTGGTTCGTCGCGCACCACGCGGGCGGCGACCGGGCGCTGCGCGAGGCGGTCGAAAACGCCGAGGACGACGCTGCGGCGGGCGCCGCGGAAATGGCGGCTTCGGTCCGGGCGGGCGACTTCGTGCTGGGCCTGACCGCGTCCGGTCGCACCCCGTTCGTGCTGGGCGCGCTGCAGGCGGCCGGGCGGCTCGGCGCGTCGACCGGGCTGGTGTCGGGCAACGCGCGTGCGGTGCGGCCGGCCGGGGTCGACGTGTTCATCGCGGTGGACACCGGGCCGGAGGTCATCGCGGGGTCGACGCGGATGAAGGCGGGCTCGGCGCAGAAGATCCTGCTGACCGCGTTCTCCACGGCCACGATGATCAAGCTCGGCCGGACGTACTCGAACCTGATGGTCAGCCTGCGGGCGACCAACGCGAAGCTGCGCGGCCGGACCCTGCGGATCCTGATGGAGGCGACGGGCGCGGACGAGCGGGAGGCCGCCGAAGCCCTCGCCGAGGCCGACGGTGACCTGAAGGTCGCGCTGGTGCACCTGCTGTGCGGTGTCGACGCGGCGACGGCGGCCGCGATGCTGGCCGCGAACGGCGGGCACGTGCGGGAGGCGCTGCTCGCCTGCGCGACGACCTGAGGTCGCGCGGTCCCGGGGAGGTGCGCTGGGAGCGTCGCACGTCCCCGGAATCACGCGACTGCGCCCGTGGGTGAGGCTGGCTGGGGCGTGGCCGGCAGCTGTTCGGCCACGCGTGCCGGCTCCGTGGATCGGCCAGTGCCGATGGCCTGCGGCATTGCGGGGGCCGGTGGGCCGCGGAACAGCAGCCTCCGCCGGTGGGCAGCCACCGGCACCGGCTCGCGCACGGCGCGGCAGAGACGTCGGCAGCCCGCGGCCAGGACACCCTGGACAGGCCGGCGGCCAACCGCGCGCACCGAGCAGGCCGGCGCCTCTACAGTCACAGCCAGATCAGCCGACATCTGGGGCAGGCCAACGGCCCCGGCCCGCGCACCGAACAGCCCACCACCCCGGAAACCACCGCCAGGCAAGCCACCAGCCGGGGCGGGCCGACGACCAGCCAACCGCCCCGGTCCCCGCGTCGAACAGCCCGCCGCCGCGGCAACCGCGGTCAGGGTCAGCCGGCGGCGTCGGCGATGCTCTTGGCCTCTCGGGCGCCTGCTTCGAGCGCTTCGCAGCTGAAGAGGAGCCACTCGCGGACTCCGGTGGGCCTTCCGGTCGCGAAGGCGGCCGCCGCCTCCTCGTACCGGGCCGCTCGGCGGAAGAACGCCACCTCGGGCACGCTCAGGCCCTTCGGGTCGACGCCGGTCGCCGTCATGGTCAGGCGGGCGGCGGCGCGGGCCAGCACGCCGTCCGCCGTGCCGAACGGGCGCAGGCTCAGCAACTCACCGTGCACGACGGCCGTCAGCACCGCGCCCGGCACCGATGTCACGCCCGTGACCAGCTGCGTCAGCAGGTCCAGGCGGGCCCCGGCAGCCGGACCGGGACGGCCCAGCGCGTTCTGGTCGCCCACCAGATCAGCGGCCGCCAGGACGTGCATCCGCGCCAGTGCCTGTCGCGGGGCGCGGCGCCACGTCGGCAGCAGCGACTCACTCGCCGAGGCGACCCGCAGCGCGCCCGCCAGGATCGGGTCCTTCACCTCGGCCTCCGCCGGGATCTCCGGGTCCGCGCCGTCCAGCGCGGCGGACGCGCGGGCGGCCCGGACGGACGCCTCGGCCGCCGTGGCGGAGCCGCCGCGCAGGTTCACCGGGAGCCGGTGCACCGCGAAGACCGCGTCCTGCGCCTTCTTCGCCGCTTCGGCCACGCCCTCCAGCTCGAGCAGGGGCGCCAGTGGGTCGCTCATGCCGCCGGCACCTCCCGCGCCACCTCGGCGGCACCATCCAGCCCCGGCACCACACGACCAGCATCCGCCGCCCCGGCGACACCATCCAACCGGCCACTCACGCGTCCAGCACCTGCCCCTCGCGGCGGATTACCGGTGGCTGTTTCGACCAGGCGAAGTTGATCCACCGGTCCGTGCGGCGCCACACGTACTCGCACTTCACCTCTGACCAGGGCTTTTCGTACACCACCGCGCAGCGCACGTCCGCGACGTGGTCGGCGCAGAAGTCGCGCACCAGCTTGAGCGTCGCGCCCGTGTCGGCGACGTCGTCGGCCACCAGGACCTTCGCGCCGGTCAGGTCCACGGCGTTGGGCACCGGCGGCAGCATCACCGGCAGCTCCAGCCGCTCGCCGACGCCGGTGTAGAACTCGACGTTCATGACGTGCAGGTTCTTCACGTCGAGCGCGTAGCCGAGCGCGCCGGCGACGAACAGCCCACCGCGGGCGATGGACAGGACCACGTCCGGCTCGTAACCGCTGTCCGCGACCTGCTGGGCGAGCTCCCGGCTGGCCGAACCGAACAACTCCCAGGTGAGCTCTTCCCGCTCAGCCACTCGGACCTCCTTCGACGCGTACCGGGAGCATATGAGGCGACCGAGTGGACCTTGAAAGCAAGCCAGCACTGGCACTAGCAGACGTCCAATCGGGAGACGTAGCGTCCCCGGCATGACCTGGCATGACCGGCCCGCCCTGCACGGCAAGCACGTCCACCTCGAACCGCTCGGCCCGGAACACGCCGAGGGCCTGCACGAAGCCGGTCGCGACCCCGAGGTCTGGCGCTGGCTCAGCCTCCGCCAACCCGTCACCCTCGACGCCACCAAGGCCATGATCGACGACATCCTCGCCGAGCCCGGCCGCCTCGCCTGGGCCCAGGTCGATGCCACGACCGGCCGCGTCGCCGGCACGACCTCCTACTACGAGATCGTCCCGCGCCACCGCGCCCTCGCCATCGGCTACACCTGGATCGGCAGGCCGTGGCAACGCACGGCGCTGAACACCGAAGCCAAACTCCTGCTGCTGGAACGCGCTTTCAACGTGCTCGGCGCGCAGCGGGTCACCTGGCACACCGACCACCGCAACGAGCAGTCACAGCGCGCCATCGAACGGCTCGGCGCCAGCCGGGAGGGCGTGTTGCGCGCGCACCGCATCCGCCCGGACGGCAGCCGCCGCGACACGGTCGTCTACTCACTGCTCGCGGAGGAGTGGCCCACGACACAGCGGAAACTGCTCGATCGCGTGCGGTGACGGCCACGAGACCTGCCGTGAGGTGCTGCGCTCTTTCGTCACGGGGGCTAACGTCGCTACCGTGCATCCGGCGTCAGCCAGAGATGAGTGACTTCAGGAGGCCGTGCACCATGACAGAGCAGTCCCCCGCGCTGGACAACCTGCTCACCGAGAACCGGACGTTCCCCCCGGGCGACGAGTTCGCGGCGCAGGCCAACGCGAAGGCCGATTGGTACGAGAAGGCGGACGCCGACCGCGAAGCGTTCTGGGCCGAGCAGGCGGAGCGGCTGCACTGGGACACCAAGTGGTCACAGGTACTGGACTGGTCGAACGCGCCCTTCGCGAAGTGGTTCGTCGGCGGCAAGCTCAACGTGGCCTACAACTGCGTCGACCGGCACGTCGAGTCCGGGCACGGTGAGCAGGTCGCCATCCACTGGGTCGGCGAGCCGGGCGACACCCGCGACATCACCTACGCCCAGCTGAAGGACGAGGTCTCGAAGGCCGCCAACGCGCTGGCCTCCCTCGGCGTCACCTCCGGCGACCGGGTCGCGATCCAGCTGCCGATGATCCCCGAGGCGATCGTCTCGATGCTGGCCTGCGCGCGGCTGGGCGCGATGCACTCCGTGGTCTTCGGCGGGTTCTCCCCGGCCGCGCTGCGCTCGCGCGTGGACGACGCCGAAGCCAAGGTCGTGATCACCTCCGACGGGCAGTACCGCCGCGGCAAGGCCGCCCCGATGAAGACCAACGTGGACGAGGCCCTCGACGGCGCCCAGTCGGTCAAGAAGGTCATCGTCGTGCGCCGCACCGGCGAAGACGTTCCCATGAGCGAGCGGGACGTGTGGTGGCACGACCTGGTCGACGGCCAGTCCGCCGAGCACACCCCGGAGGCCTTCGACTCCGAACACCCGCTGTTCATCCTCTACACCAGCGGTACCACCGGGAAGCCCAAGGGCATCCTGCACACCTCCGGCGGCTACCTGACCCAGGTCGCCTACACCCACCACGTCGTCTTCGACCACAAGCCGGGCGAGGACGTCTACTGGTGCACCGCCGACATCGGCTGGGTCACCGGCCACTCCTACATCGTCTACGGCCCGCTGGCCAACCGCGCGACCCAGGTGGTCTACGAGGGCACCCCGAACACCCCGCACGAGGGCAGGCACTGGGAGATCATCCAGAACCACAAGGTCTCCATCTACTACACCGCGCCCACGCTGATCCGCACGTTCATGAAGTGGGGCGAGGACATCCCGGCGAAGTACGACCTGTCCAGCCTCCGCGTGCTGGGCAGCGTCGGCGAGCCGATCAACCCCGAGGCGTGGATGTGGTACCGCGAGCACATCGGCGCGAGCAAGGCGCCCATCGTGGACACCTGGTGGCAGACCGAGACCGGCGCGATCATGATCTCCCCGCTGCCGGGCGTCACCTCGACCAAGCCCGGCTCGGCGCAGCGCCCGCTGCCCGGCATCTCGGCGAAGGTCGTGGACGACACCGCGACCGAGGTCGGCAAGGGCGGCGGCGGTTACCTGGTGCTGGACAAGCCGTGGCCGTCGATGCTGCGCGGCATCTGGGGCGACGACGAGCGTTTCCGCGACACCTACTGGTCGCGGTTCGCCGACCAGGGCTACTACTTCGCCGGTGACGGCGCCAAGTACGACAGCGACGGTGACATCTGGCTGCTCGGCCGGGTCGACGACGTCATGAACGTCTCCGGTCACCGCATCTCCACCACCGAGGTCGAGTCGGCGCTGGTCTCGCACCCGACCGTGGCCGAGGCGGCGGTGGTCGGCGCGTCCGACCCGACGACCGGGCAGGGCATCGTCGCGTTCGTGATCCTGCGCGGCTCGGCCGCCGAGGGCGGGGACGAGGCCGTGCAGGAGCTGCGCAACCACGTCGCCAAGGAGATCGGCCCGATCGCCAAGCCGCGGCAGATCATGGTCGTGCCCGAGCTGCCGAAGACCCGCTCCGGCAAGATCATGCGGCGCCTGCTGCGGGACGTGGCCGAGAACCGCCAGATCGGCGACGTCACCACGCTGGCCGACTCCAGCGTGATGGAGCTGATCTCCAGCGGCCTGCAGTCCGGCAAGTCGGAGGACTGACGCATAAACAAAGGGGCCTGCACCGGTTGCCGGTGCAGGCCCCTTGTCGTGGGAACCCGAGGAAGAGCCGGATCAGCCGGTGACGTCCAGGTGGGCCTTCACCGGGGTCGGCCGCGGGGCCTTGCCGTTGGCGTCGGGCTTGTCGCCCGCACCCGAGCCGGCGCCGCCACCGGAGCTGGTCTTCGTCGAGGTCGGGGTGCTGGTGCCCGGCTTCGAGGTGCTGGTCTTGGTCGGCGCGGTGGTCGGGGTCTCGCCGCCGTTGTCGTCGTCGCCCGGCGCGCAGGTGACCGACGCGATGTCCAGCGTCTGCAGGTTGTCGATCTTGATCGAGATCGCGGTGACGGTGATCGAGCCGTCGTCCTTCTTGGTCTGCTTGTTCAGCACGACCGAGAGCAGGCCCGGCACGGCGACCGTGGTGTTGGTCGGCGCGTTGACGTCGAGGGTGACGTCACCGAGCTTCGCCTTGGCGAGCGAGGAGTTGCCCTTGCCGGCCTCGCACTCCGCCTCGATGGCGGTCGCGGTCAGCAGCGGCTTGCCGACGCCGAGACCGACGTTGACGTCGGCGACGCTGGCGCGCGCCTGGCCGGCACCGGCCGACGCGTTGAGCAGCTTCACCTGCGCCAGGCCCGGCACGTTCAGCGTGGCGAGCGACTTCTGCTCGAAGCCCTTCTCGTCGGTGACGTACGGGCTGGGGTCGATGCCGAGGAGGCCCTTGGCGGCGATCGCGTAGGCGGAGTTGACGCCGTCCGCGGTGGTGGTGGTCGCCCCAGCGGCGGGCGCGAGCAGCACCGAGGTGGCGAGCGCGGTCGCGAGCACGCCGACGCCGCCGGCCACAGCCTTCTTTCTGGACAAGGAATTCCCTTTCGTGAAATGGAAATGCGGGATGAATTCGCCGGTGGCCCCCCGTGACGCATTCCGGCCACCGGCGAGGTGGCGAAGAAGCTCAGGCCGTCACGTGATGTTCACGATCGTGCCGAGCGGCAGTTTGACCAGTTCGTCGAGCGCCTCCGAGGGGACCCGGATGCAGCCGTCACTGTTCGCCTGGCCGGCGAAGCTGTTGTTGGGCCAGGTGTGCAGGCCCACCGTGCCCGGGCCGCCGCCGAAGGTCTCCAGCGAATCGGAGTGGTAGCTCAGCGGCAGGACGATCGGGCTGTAGGTGTTCTTCGTTTCCTCGATCGAGGCGATGATGTAAGCACGCCCCGCCGGGGTCGGGTGTTCGGGCTTGCCGATGCCGATCGTCCACTTGCCGATCGACTTGCCGCTCTCCAGGATCTCCAGGCTGAACGCCGCACGGTCCACGTTGACCACGTAGTCGTTCTGGGCGGATTCGGCGGCGCCGTCGCTGAGGTGGACCCAGCCGGACGCGGCGTTGGGCCGGGTGGGCAGCAGGATCTGCGCCCAGTCGCCCTGCTCCGCGATCACCGGTACCCAGGTCGGCGATCCCATTTGGATGGACGGCAGCTTCGCGATCGCTTTGCCGCCAACGGAGTCGTACACGACCATGTCGGCCTTGGGGTGGATTACGCGGCCCGCCGTCGCGCCGCCGGAGGGCTGCGGGTCGAGCGGGGCGTTCGCGACCGTGGCGAACGTGGTCGCCTCCGGCAGCTGGGTCAGATCTTCCTGGCTCACGGCGGCCGGCTTCACGCCGCCCTCGTCGCCACTGGAGCAAGCTCCGGTCAGCAGAGCCAGGGTCGAGACTCCGGCCACGGCGAGGAGCCGGACCGGGAGCCGGCCGCGGCGCGCAGATCCGTTCTGCACGCGCGAGCTGCACGTCATGGGCATTACCACAATCCTTGAGGACCTACATCGGACAAGAATTCACCAAGGCGGTCTCCCCCGAAGACATGCGGCACCGCAACTGCGCCTTGGGCCTTATTGCTATCAGGACCCCCCTAGGTGATCAAACCTCCGGGTGACGGGGGCGAACTAGGGAGAGCAGGGCAAATGTTGCGTTTGCCGAGGTCGCGCGAAAAACGAGATACACCCGATCGGGTAGAGATACGTAACGCCCACGTCAGCAAGCCCCTATCGAGCGACATCGCTTCCTCACCCTGCTGGGTGAGGATCGCAGAGTATCGACACCCGTTGCGGCGCGACGCCCCGGGGTACCCCGGCGCAGGCAGCGCGGGACAATCCAGGGGCACGACCCCAGCGAGCGGCTATCGAACGCCTGTTCTACAATTCGGGCCGACGTAGCCGGACCCCACGAGAGGGAGACCGCAGCACCGATGAGCTTGGACACCACGACCACCCCGCAGGAGCAGGAAACTCCCGTCGCGCCGGCTCCGGTCGCGGACGACTCCGCGGCCGCTCCCGCTCCCGCCTCCGCGTCCACCGAGACGGAGGAGGCCAAGCCCAAGCGCGGCCGCCCGAAGGGCACCGCGGCGAAGAAGACCCGCACCGTCGAGCTCACGCTCACCGTCACCGGCACCGCCGACGGCGAGTGGCAGGCCGAGCTCAAGCACGGCTCCAAGTGGGTCGCACAGGGACTGAAGATCCCGGCCTCGGCCGTGTCCCGCGCGGCCAAGGAACTGCACGAGGACCTGTCCATCCCGATCGACGAGGTGATCAACGCCGCCGTCGAGCAGCAGAAGGCCAAGGTCGCCGCGCTCGAGGCCGAGCTGGAGCAGGCCAAGCAGGCACTGGCCGAACTCGACGGCTGACCTCGGCCGTTCCCGCGGTCGCCCGCGGCGACCAGGACTCGCCGGGGCGGATGTCATCGATCAGGCATCCGCCCCGGCGTTCTTTTCGGTCCGGCCACTTTCCGCGTACCATCTGTATACAACGTGTATGGAGGGAGCCCGGATGCCGGCGACGAGCAAGCCCGCCCTGTCCGGGCGGGCCAAGGCCTACGACTACCTGAAGAGCACCGTGCTGGCCGACCCCGACGCCGAGGGCACGTTCATCAGCGAACAGGAGATCGCCGAGCACGTCGGCGTCTCACGCACGCCGGTGCGGGAGGCGCTGCTGCAGCTCGCGGCCGAGGAGATGGTGCAGCTCGTGCCCAACCGGGGCGCCTACATCGCCCCGCTGACCGGGCGCGACCTGCGGGACCTCGTCGAGCTGCGCGGGCTGCTCGAACGGTTCGCGGCCGAGCGGGTGATGGCGGCCGGGACCGTGCCGTGGCGGGCCATGCAGAAGGTCCTCGAGCAGCAGGAGCGCTGTGACGACCCGGCGTCGGCCAAGGAGTTCATCGAACTCGACACGCACTTCCACACCCTGCTCGTCGAGGCGGCCGGCAACGCGATGCTGAGCCGGACCTACACCGCGCTGCGAGCCCGGCAGGTCCGTGCCGGGCTCGTCGCGCTGCGGCGGTCGGGGACCCGGCACGCGGAGGTCTGCCGCGAGCACCAGGCCATCGTGACCGCACTGGCCAACCGCGAGGTCGAGGCGGCGCTGGCCGCCATCGACGACCACCACGCCCGGACCCTGAAGCATCAGCTGACGACCACCTGAGTCTCGTCGCGGGCCGCCCGCGCCAGCGCAAGACCGATGATGGTGACGACCGCGGTCACCACCACGTACAGCGCGAGCGCCAGCCAGCTGTCGAAACCGGCCAGCAGCGAGGTGAACAGCAGCGGCGCGACGGCCCCGCCGATCACCCCGGCGAGCGTGTAGGCCAGCGAGCTGCCGGTGTAGCGCAGGCGCTCGGAGAACTGCTCGGTGATCAGCGCGGCCTGCGGGCCGTACAGCGCGGCGTGGATGACGAGCGCGATCACGATCCCGACCAGCAGCAGGCCGAACGAGCGGCCGGAGACCAGCGGGAAGAACACGAACGGCCAGATCGCCGCGGCGATGGTCGCGAAGAGGTAGAGCTTGCGGCGGTTCACCCGGTCCGACAGCGCGCCGAAGGCCGGCATCAGGACGAGCTGGCCAGCGGAACCGATCATGACCGCGGTCAGGCCCTGGCTGCGGGACATGCCCAGCTCCTGGGTCATGTAGGTCAGGACGAAGACGGTGAACAACGCGTACAGCACGTCCGGGCAGACGCGGACGAAGATCGCGGCCACCAGGGCGCGGCGCTCGTGCTTGAAGACCTCGGAGATCGGCGCGCTGGGCCGCTCGCCGCTCTCCGCGATGCGTTTGAAGACCGGGGTCTCCTCCAGCTTGAGCCGGATCCACAGGCCGAACGCGACGAGCACGGCGGAGAGCAGGAACGCCACGCGCCAGCCCCACGAGTCGAACTGCGCCTCGGTCAGCAGCAGGGCGAGCAGGGCCAGGACACCGTTGGCGAGCAGGTTGCCCGCGGGTGGTCCGACCTGGGCCGCCGACGCCCAGAACCCGCGCTTCTTCGGATCGCCGAACTCGCTGGACAGCAGCACCGCGCCGCCCCATTCGCCGCCGATGCCGACACCCTGGGCGAAGCGCAGCAGCACCAGCAGGACCGCGGCGGTGCCACCGATCGAGGCGTGGGTGGGGAGGACACCGATGAGGAAGGTGGCGATGCCGGTGAGCAGCAGGGTGATCACCAGCACGCGCTTGCGGCCGAGCACGTCACCGAGGCGGCCGAAGACGAAGCCGCCGAGGGGGCGGGAGAGGTAGCCGACGGCGTAGGTGGAGAACGCGGCCATCGTGCTGACCAGCGGATCGCCTGCCGGGAAGAACTGGTGGCCGAACACGGTGGCGGCGGCGACCGAGTAGGCCGCGAAGTCGTACCACTCCAGCGAGGTGCCGGACAGGCTCGCCAGGAAGGCACGCCGCAGCGATGCCCTGTCCACGGTCGGCGTTACCGAGGTCATTGCTCACATCCCGATCTCTTGGGTGCCACGTTGCGGTAATACTCGTTGTATACAACCTGCATGCGCAAGCCCCCGCAGGTAAGAACTGGGTTACCCGACTTTACGGAGGACGACATGCCGACGCTGAGCTTCGACCTGCCCGACGGCACGACGGTGACCACGCCGGTCACGACGCTGCTCAACGCCGGGTACGCGGGCCGCGACCAGGCCGACGTCGCGGCGCACGTCGCGGAGCTGGCGGAGCTGGGCGTCCCGGCGCCGAAGGTCACGCCGGCGCTGTACCCGGTCGCCCCGTACCTGGCCGCCCAGACCGACGAGGTGCCCGTCCAGCACGACCGCACCTCGGGGGAGGCGGAGTGGGCGCTGGTGATCACCGCGGAGGGGGTGCTGCTCACGGTGGCCTGCGACCACACCGACCGGGAGCTGGAGGTGCACGGTGTGGCGTGGAGCAAGAACGCGGCGCCGGACGTGCTGGGCCGCAAGGCGTGGCGGCTGGACGACGTGGCGGACCGGCTGGACTCGCTGACGCTGCGCGGATGGGCCGACGGACAGCTGATCCAGGACGGCACGCTCGCGGAGCTGCTGACGCCGCAGCACTGGCTGGACGTGCTGCGGGAGCGCGGGCTGTACGAGCCGGGGGTCGTGCTGATCTCCGGGACCATCCCGATGGTGCCGGGGGTGAACCAGTTCGCCGCCGAATGGCGGGTGGAGCTGGGCGACCCGGCGACCGGAAACACCATCGAGGCCGGTTACCAGGTGCGCCGACTGCCCGAGGCGATCGGCTGAATCGAGTGGGGCTGTGGGCGCAGGGCCAGGGCTGGGGTACCGGCGCCCAGCGCGGGTGGAGGCACGGCAGTCGCCGAAGGCAACCACCCGGCAGGGGCTGCAGCGCTTGCACGGCCGGCATGGCCGGGGGGCCGGACGGGTCCCGGCGTGGGTAGAGGCGCGGATTACCGGAGGCCATCGCCCGGCAGGCCCTGCTGCGCCCGCGTAACGGGCATGCCCGGGGCGCAACTGGAGGCCTGACACCCGGCGCGGGTAGAAGCCGCAGGGTGCCGGAGGCCACGACCCGGCAGGGGCTGCTATGCCCGCGAACGGGCACGCCCGGGGCGCAACTGGAGGCCTGACACCCGGCGAAGGTAGAGGCCGCAGGGTTGCCGCAGGCCATGACCCGGCAGAGGCTGCTATGCCCGCGAAGTGGGCACGCCCGGGGCGCAACTGGAGGCCTGGCACCCGGCGCGGGTAGAGGCCGCAGGGTTGCCGCAGGCCATGACCCGGCAGAGGCTGCTATGCCCGCGAAGCGGGCACGCCCGGGGCGCAACTGGAGGCCTGACACCCGGCGCGGGTAGAGGCCGCAGGGTGCCGCAGGCCATGACCCGGCAGAGGCTGCTGCGCCCGCGAAGCGGGCACGCCCGGGGCGCAACTGGAGGCCTGACACCCGGCGCGGGTAGAAGCCGCAGGGTGCCGCAGGCCACGACCCGGCAGAGGCTGCTGCGCCCGCGAAGCGGGCACGCCCGGGGCGCAACTGGAGGCCTGACACCCGGCGCGGGTAGAAGCCGCAGGGTGCCGCAGGCCACGACCCGGCAGAGGCTGCTGCGCCCGCGAAGCGGGCACGCTCAGAGAGCATGGGCGAGCCAGGTCCCAGCGCGTCCCGGCGCGGGTAGGGGCGCGCCGGGGCGTCGGGGTCACCCTCGCAGCTGGGCGTTGATTCGTGCGGCTTGTCGTGTGAGGTGGTCCCGCTCGGCGAGGTTTGGTGCCTTCGCCGCGGCCTCGGCGTACAAGTGGGCCGCCGTCGCCAGGTCGCCGTTGCGTTCGTGCAGGTGGGCGGCCACCGCGGCGTACCTGGGCAGGCCCGAGTCGAGCGTCTCGAGTTCCGCCAGCCCCGCGCGGGGGCCGTCCGCCTCGCCCACTGCCACCGCTCGGTTCAGGCGTACCACCGGGCTGTCGGTCAGCCGCACGAGCTCGTCGTACCACTCGACGATCTGCGGCCAGTCCGTCTCCTCCGCGGTGCGCGCGTCGGCGTGCAGGGCGGCGATCGCGGCCTGCGCCTGGAACTCACCGAGCTGGTCGCGGGCCAGCGCCGCCTGCAGGATCTCGACCCCCTCCGCGATCGACCGCGTGTCCCACCGGCTCCGGTCCTGCTCGGCGAGCGGCACCAGGCTGCCGTCGGGCGCGGTCCGGCTCGCGCGGCGGGCGTGGTGGATCAGCATGAGCGCCAGCAGCCCCGCCACCTCGGAGTGGTCGATCGCCGCCGCGAGCCGGCGGGTCAGCCGGATCGCCTCGGCCGCCAGGTCGACGTCTCCGGAATACCCCTCGTTGAACACCAGGTACAGCACGCGCAACACGGTGCCGACGTCGCCGGGCCGGTCGAACCGCACACCGGACACCGTGCGCTTGGCACGGCTGATGCGCTGCGCCATCGTCGCCTCCGGCACCAGGTAGGCCTGGGCGATCTGCCGCGTGGTCAACCCGCCCACCGCCCGCAACGTGAGCGCCACCGCGGACGACGGCGTCAGCGACGGGTGCGCGCACAGGAAGTAGAGCTGAAGGGTGTCGTCCACCGCGGGCGCCGGCCCGGGCTCGGGTTCCTCGTCGACGAGCTCCTCCCGGCGGCGGCGGGCGGCGTCGGCGCGGGTGGCGTCGAGGAACTTGCGCCAGGCCACCGTGACCAGCCAGCCCTGCGGATCCCGCGGCGGGTCGGACGGCCACACCCGGACCGCCTCGACCAGTGCCTCCTGCACGGCGTCCTCGGCCGCCGCGAAACCGGCTCCGCGGCGGACGAGGATCCCGAGCACCTTCGGGGTGAGGCTCCGCAGCAGCGCCTCGTCCATCGGTGCGGTCACTCCGTCACAGTGGGCTGGTTCCCGAGGAACGGGCGCACCTCCAGCCACTCGTGGATCGGCTTCCCGCCCGCCCCCGGCGCCGCCGACAGCTCACCGGCCAGCTCGACCGCCCGCTCGTAGCTGTCCACGTCGACCACCATCCACCCGGCGATCAGGTCCTTCGTCTCGGGGAACGGACCATCGGTCACCGGCGGCCGCCCCTCCCCGTCGTACCGCACCCAGGTGCCGTCCGGGGCCAGCGCCTGGCTGTCGACGTACTCGCCGGTCTCCTCCAGCCGCTTGGCGAAATCGTTCATGTACCGCACGTGCGCCGAGATCTCCTCCGGCGTCCACTGCGCCATCGGCACGTCGTTCACCGAAGCCGGAGCGCCGCGGTAGTGCTTGAGAAAGAGGTACTTCGCCATCGTCCACTCCTCGCTGTGATGCGACCCATTCTGGCCGCGTTCGCACCGGGGACGGAGCCGTTCACCGGATCTCGACACCGGCGGCCGGACTTTTCCTCCGCGTGCGCACCTGCCAAGATCCACACGTGACCGATGTCCTGTCCGCGCTGGACGCGCACGTGCGGGCGTTCAACGAACGCGACCTCGCCGCCCTGCTCACCGGGTTCACCCACGACGCCACCTGGATCACCGGCACCACGACCGTCCGCGGCAGCGCGGAACTGGCCGACCTGTTCGAGGGCGCGATGCGCGGGCTCCTGCCGACGCTGACGATCGACAACGTCATCGCTTCGGGTGACCAGGCCGCGGCGCAGCTCACCGAGACGCTCACCGCCGACGGCACCGAGCACACCTTCGCGATCGCCGGTTTCTACCGTTTCCGCGACGGGCGGATCGCGGCCGCGAAGATTTACCGCGAGGGTTCCGCGGAGATTTAGGTAAGTCTCAGCTAATGCGGGAAATTCGCCGCGGGATGCTTCAATAATGACGTGACCGAGACGAAGGACGCCGCTGCGGCCCACGCGCACGAACCCCACCACGAGAGCCTGGGCAGCCGGCTGAACTGGCTGCGCGCCGGGGTTCTCGGGGCCAACGACGGGATCGTGTCCGTCGCCGGGCTCGTCGTCGGGGTCGCCGGGGCGACCACCGACCACGGCGCCATTCTGATGGCCGGAATAGCCGGACTGGTCGCCGGCGCGCTTTCCATGGCCGGCGGGGAATACGTTTCGGTGAGCACCCAGCGCGATACCGAACAGGCCGCGCTCAAGCTCGAGAAACAAGAACTGAAGACCATGCCGGAGGCCGAGGAACGAGAACTCGCCGACATCTACGAGGACAAGGGCCTGTCCCGCGAACTGGCCGAGCGGGTGGCCCGCGAACTGTCGGAGAAGGACGCCCTCGCGGCCCACGCCGAAGCCGAACTCGGCATCGACCCGGATGACCTGACCAGCCCGTGGCAGGCCGCGTGGGCGTCGTTCGTGTCGTTCTCCCTCGGCGCGCTCATCCCGCTGCTGGCGATCGCGCTGCCGCCGACCTCCTGGCGGGTGTGGACGTGCGCCATCGCCGTCGTCGTGGGCCTGGCGCTGACCGGGTACACCAGCGCCCGCCTCGGCAACGCCGGTGTGCGCCGCGCGGTGATCCGCAACGTGGGGGTCGGCGCGCTGACGATGCTGGTCACCTACTACGTCGGCGCACTGTTCGGCATCACCGCGGGCTAGCGCACGCCGGACATCAGCTTCCGCACGAAGGGGCTGATCAGCGCCAGCACCACACCGATCGCGATGGCCGCTCCGCCGACGACGCCGAAGTACGCGGCCTCGTGGTCGGTGCCGTAGTACTCGGCCAGCGAGCCGGACAGCGCGGTGCCCAGCGAGACCGACAGGAAGTTCAGCGCGACCATCTGCGTGCGGAACGCGTCCGGCGCCAGCTTCGTCGACAGGGACAGCCCCACCGGGGACAGCATCAGCTCCGCGACCGTGAACACCACCAGGATCCCGGCCAGCGCGAGCAGCGGCGTGCTGTTCCCGGTGCCGCCGGCGAAGAACAGGAACAGCAGGAACGCCGCCCCCATCACCGACGTGCCGAGCGCGAACTTGATCGGCGTCGACGGCTGGCGCTCGCCCAGCTTGATCCAGATCGCGGCCATCACCGGCGCGAGCAGCAGGATGAACACCGGGTTGATCGACTGCACCCAGCTCACCGGCATCTCCCAGCCGAACAGGTCACGGTCCAGCCGCTGGTCCGAGTACACCGCGACCACGGTGAACTGCTGCTGGTACAGCGACCAGAACGCGGCGCTCGCGATGAACATCGGGATGAACGCCAGCACCCGCCGCCGCTCGATGGCGGTGATCTTGCGGCTGGTCAGGATCACCGCGAAGTACCCCACCGACGCGATGCCGACGATCCACACGACCACGTCGGACAGGTTCGCCGCGGTGACGATCCCGGTCAGCACGGCCAGCACGATGACGCCGACCAGCACCACCAGCACGCCGCCGACCGCGGGCCGCCGCCGCGCCGGCAGCGGGTTCGGGACCTCGCGGGCGGTGTCGGGCAGGTTGCGCCGGAAGATCGTGTACTGGGTCAGGCCGATGGCCATGCCGATCGCGGCCAGGCCGAACCCGAGGTGGAACCCGACCTCGCTCTGCGCGAGCCCGGTGAGCAGCGGGCCGATGAACGCGCCCAGGTTGACGCCCATGTAGAAGATCGTGAAGCCGGAGTCGCGCCGCGGGTCCTGCTCGCCGTAGAGCGTGCCGACGACCGCGGTCGCGTTGCCCTTCAGCCCGCCGCTGCCGACCGCGACGCAGGCCAGGCCGACGCCGATCCCGAGGAAACCGGGCAGCAGCGCCAGGCTGATGTGGCCGATCATGATGAGCACCGCGCTGTAGAACAGCGTGCGCTCGGAGCTCAGCAGGCGGTCGGCGACCCACGCGCCCACGATCGTGGACAGGTACACCAGACCGCCGTAGGCCCCGACGATGCTGGTGGCGGTGGCCTCCGGCATCGCGAGGCCGCCCTCGGCGACCGAGTAGTAGAGGTAGATCGGCAGGATGCCGAGCATCCCGTAGTACGAGAAGCGTTCCCACATCTCGACGCCGAACAGGTTCGCGAGACCGATCGGGTGCCCGAAGAACCGCGCGTCGCGCTTCGCCTCGGTAGAGGTCGTCACTGCCGCCGCCCTTGAGGTCTAGACAACGTTGGCGAGTGACATGCTACGACGCTTTCCCGGGATGTTGTTACCGGCCCGTAAGGTATGATGTTGACGGTGCGCCGGGAAGTCTGGTCGGCAACAGCCCGATCGATCCCGGAGGAGTCATTCGTGGGCCAGCCGCGCCAAGCCGCCGCCGAGTTCGTGCGTTACCTGCGCACCGAGACCACCGGCGGCATGATCCTGCTCGCCGCCACCGCCATCGCCCTGCTCTGGGCCAACTCCCCGCTCGGCGAGTCCTACCGGGTGGTGCGGGACTTCCACATCGGACCGCACCTGCTGCACCTGGACCTGTCCGTCGGCGACTGGGCCAAGGACGGCCTGCTGGCCCTGTTCTTCTTCGTCGCCGGGCTGGAGCTCAAGCGGGAACTGGTGGTCGGCGAGCTGTCCCGGCCGAAGAAGGCGGTCCTGCCGATCGCCGCCGCGCTCGGCGGGATGGTCGTGCCCGCGGTCGTCGCCCTGATCGCCGGCGGCGGCGCGCCCGGCATGGATCGCGCGTGGGCGATCCCGACCGCGACCGACATCGCGTTCGCCCTCGGTGTCCTGGCGCTCACCGCGTCCAACCTGCCCAGCAGCGCACGGGTCTTCCTGTTGTCGCTGGCCGTGGTCGACGACCTGGGTGCGATCTTCCTCATCGCCGTGTTGTTCACCACGTCGTTCAACCTGGTGGCCGCGCTGGTCGCGGTGGTGTCGCTCGCGCTGTACGCGTTCCTGCAGTACAAGCGCGTGCGCACGGCGTGGATCTACGTGCCGCTCGCGATCGTCGTGTGGGTCGCAGTGCACTCGGCGGGCGTGCACGCCACCATCGCCGGGGTCGCGCTGGGCCTGCTCACGCGGGTGCGCCCGGACCAGGGTGAGGAGGAGGCGCCGGCGATCCGGCTGGAGCACCGGTTGCAGCCGTGGTCGGCGGCGGTGGCCGTGCCGGTGTTCGCGTTGTTCGCCGCCGTGGTCGCGGTCAGCGGCGAATCGCTCGGCCGCGTGTTCACCGAGGCCGTGCCGCTGGCGGTGTTCCTCGGGCTGGTGGTGGGCAAGGCGGTCGGCATCTTCGGGGCCTGCTTCGCGGCGGTGAAGCTGCGGCTCGCGGAGAAGCCGAGCGGGGTCGGCTGGCGGGACATCGCGGCGTTGTCGCTGCTCGGCGGCGTCGGGTTCACGGTGTCGCTGCTGATCGCCGACCTCGCGCTGGAGGGCGAGGCGAGCGAACTGGCCCGCACCGCGGTGCTGCTGGCCTCCGCGGTGTGCTCGCTGGCCGGGGCGGCGATGCTGGTGCGGCGGAACAAGGTACACGCCGCTGCGGAGGACTAACCGAGCCCCGGGTGGGGTCTTCTGGCACGATGACCCCCGTGAGCAGCCAGGAGCACGAACGCAACGGTCGGGATGCCCACGGGGCCGTGCCCTACATCCCGCTGAGCCCGGAGGCCGAGTCCTCCGCCGACGGCCAGTCGATCGGGAGCCTCGTCAGCCAGGCGACCCAGCACCTGTCCACCCTGGTCAGGGCCGAGGTCGAGCTGGCCAGGTCCGAGGTCGTGGGCGAGGTCAAGAAGGGCGTCAAGGGCAGCGTCTTCTTCATCGTCGCCGGGGTGATCGGGCTCTACAGCTCGTTCTTCTTCTTTTTCTTCCTCGGCGAGCTGCTGTCCGAGTGGCTCAAGCGCTGGGCCGCGTTCGGCATCGTGTTCCTGCTGATGCTGCTGGTCGCCGGCCTGTTCGGCCTGCTCGGCTGGCGCAAGGTCAAGAAGATCCGGGCGCCGGAGCGCACGATCACCAGCGTCAAGGACACCGCCGCGGCCCTCAAGCCGCGCCGGGACACCGTCCCCGAACACAGCTGAACCGCTCAGTCGCGACCGTGACGCCGCCCGACCCGTCCATCGTCCGGATCGACGGGCCCTGGGCGCACCGCGACGTGTCCGCGAACGGCATCCGGCTGCACGTCGCCGAGGCCGGGCACGGGCCGCTGGTGTTGTTCCTGCACGGCTTCGGGCAGTTCTGGTGGACCTGGCGGCACCAGCTCACCGCCCTGGCCGACGCGGGTTACCACGCGGTGGCGGCCGATCTGCGTGGTTACGGCGATTCGGACAAACCCCCGCGCGGCTACGACGCCTGGACGCTGGCCGGTGACGTCGCCGGCCTGGTCCGCGCGCTCGGCGAACGGCAGGCGCACCTGGTCGGGCACGCGTGGGGCGGGCTGCTGGCCTGGACCGCGGCCGCGCTGCACCCGCGGGTGGTCGCGTCGGTGACGGTGCTGGGTGGGGCCCACCCGCTGGCCCTGCGCAGCGCGCTCGCCCGCACCGCGTTCCGCCGCAAGCGGTCCAACCAGACGCGGGCGCTGGCGCACCTGTTCCGGTTCCAGGTGCCGATGGCGCCGGAGCGGTGGCTCACCGAGGACGACGGGGCCAACCTGGAGACCCTGCTGCGCGCCTGGTCCGGTCCGCGGTGGACGGCCACCGCCGACTTCGACACCAGCGCCGCGATGTTCCGCGAGGCGGTGCGGATCCCGGGCGTGGCGCACAGCGCGCTGGAGTACTACCGGTGGGCGTTCCGGGCCCAGTTCCGCGGCGAAGGACGCCGGTTCGCGGACGCGGTCGGCACCCGGGTGGCGGCGCCGGTGCTGCAGATCCACGGCGCCGCGGACCCGTGTGTGCTGCCGGAGACCGCCCGGGCGTCCGCGCCGTGGCGGGGGCCGCACTCGGCGCTGGAGGAGCTGGCGGACGTCGGCCACTTCCCGCAGCTCGAAGCACCCGCCGAGACGACCAAGACGCTGCTGGACTTCCTGGCGAAGGCCTGACGGCGGCAGACGGCGGGCGGAACTCACGCGGCTGAACGTGGAACTCGCGGCCGGGAACGTGGAACTCGCGGCCGGGAACGTGGGACTCGCGGGCGCGAGCGTGGGACTCGCCGCCCGGAGCGTGGAACTCGCGGCCGCGAACGCAGAACTCGCGCGCCTGAGCGTGGGACTCGCGGACGGGAGCGTGGGACTCGCGGGGGGTCAGGCGGCGCAGGCGCCGGTGGAGACCCGCGCGCTCAGGGACGGCGCCGATTCGATCACCGGGCGCACCTGGTTGCCGGTCAGCGTGAAGCCGGTGTCGGAGTCCTCCACCGAAGCCCCGAACACCACGCCGACGACCTGCCCCTGCGGATCCACCAGCGGGCCGCCCGAGTTGCCGCTGCGCACCTGCGCCCGCACGGTGTAGACGTCCCGCCGCACGGTGCGCGAATCGTAGATGTCCGGGCCCTGCAGCGTGATCTCGCTGCGGATGCGGGCGGGCGTGGCGCGGTAGGGGCCGTCCAGCGGGTAGCCGAGGACGATCGCGCTGTCACCCGCCTTCGCCGGCTCGGGCGCGAGGCTCAGCGGCGCCGCCTCCAGGCGGGGCACCGCGAGCACCGCGACGTCGACCTCCGGGTCGAAGTACACGACCCGCGCGGGCAGCCGGCCGGCCGAGGTCTCCACCGCCGTCGTCTCCGTGCCCGCCACTACGTGCGCGTTCGTCATCACCCGCTGCGGCGCGATCACGAACCCGCTGCCCTCCAGCGTGCGCGAGCACGACTCGGCGGTGCCGCGGATCTTCAGCACGCTCCCGCGCAGCTGCTGCACCACGGCGCTGTCCTGCAGCGTCGTGTCCGGCGGCGCGGTGTCGTTGATCTGCGTCTTCTGGAACGGGTCCACAATGGACGGGAATCCGGAGACGTCGAGCAGCTTCCGCAGTTCGCTGGGCAGACCCTCGGCGGCCGGCGGCATCGCCTTGTCGACCGTGCCCAGCACCGTCGAGTTGTTGATCGCGCGCGCCAGGCCGGGCAGCGCCGCGACCCCGGTCAGCGGCACCGCGATCAGCCACGCCACCACGAACACCACGACGGCCTGCACGATCGCGCCGAGCGTCTGGTCGATGCCGGTCAGCTTGTCGGTGTTGACCCGCCGCTTGACCGCGTACTTGAACCGCCGCCCCAGCCACACGCCGAGCGTCTCGCCGAGCGCGACCAGGAACACGACCGTCGCGACGGCGAAGGCGACCTTGGCGGCCGGGTTCTCGAACAGCTCGACGACCCACGGCGCGATGCGGATGCCGAGGATCGCACCGCCGATCACGCCCACCAGCGCGGGCAACGCGATCACGACGCCCTGACGCGCGCCGGAGACCGCCGCCACCAGCGCCAGCAGAATGACCAGGACGTCGACCCAGTTCACCGCGTCTCCTCAGTCGGTCGCGAGCAGATGATCGCGCAACGCTACGTCAAGATCCCGGACGTCGCCGCGATCCCACTCACGTGCCCAGCCGCCCAGTTCGAGCAGGACGGTCAGCAGTCCCGCGGTGAAGCCCCACACGAACAAACCGTTCACGGTGAACGCCGGCCCCTGGTACGTGGTGCCGGACCGGCGCACCTGGAACCGGTTGGCCGGATCGGCCAGGTCGGCGAGCGGCACCCGGGCCACCGCCGCGGTCTCCGCCGGGTCGACGGCGTGCACCGGCGAGGGCGCGTGCCAGTGGGCGAGCACCGGCGTCACGGCGAACCGGGACACCGGGATGAACAGCTCCGGCAGCACCGCGACCGGCCGCACCCCGGACGGGTCGACCCCGGTCTCCTCCTCGGCCTCGCGCAGCGCGGTGGCGACCGCGTCGGCGTCCTCGGGATCGGCGCCGCCGCCGGGGAAAGCCACCTGGCCGGCGTGCGAGCCGAGCGTGTCGGCGCGGCGCAGCAGCAGGACGTCCGGTCCGCGCTCGCCGTGGCCGAACAGGATCAGCACCGACGCGGCGCGGGTGAACTCGTCCTCGGGCGGGGTGAACCGGGTGAACGCGGTCGAGTCGAGGTCACCGCTGATCTCGACCAGCGGGCGCAGCCAGTCCGGCACCGACGCCGGCTCGACGAGCGGTCCGTTCACGACAGCCTCCGCACGACCTCACGCACCTGCTCAGGATCGGTGAAGGTGCGTGGGCTTTCGATGAGGCGGACCTGGCCGTCCGCGGTGACCAGGTAGGACGTGGGCAACGCGGGCGGCACCTTCAGCGCGCCGCGCACCGGGCCGGTCCCGCCGTCGCCGTCGCCGTCGCCGTCGAACACGGTCGGCAGGCGCACCCCGAGTTCGGCGAGCAGCGCCAGCCCGTCGTCCGGCTTGCTCTGGACCTGCACCGTGAGCACCCGCGCCGCGCCCGGCTCGTCCGCGTACCGCTGGAGCACGGGCAGCTCGGTCCGGCACGGCTCGCACCAGGTGGCCCAGACGTTGACCAGCGTCACCTGGCCGGCCAGCGCGCTGCCCAGGTCGACGGTGGACCCGTCGCCGAGGCACTCCGCGCGCACGCCCGCCAGCTGGGCCACCTCGCCGGTGCCGGACGGGCACGGCGCCAGCGCGGCGGCGGCCCGGGCGGCGGTCAGGTCCGGGCCCGCGGGCGTGTCGTCCGACCGCACCTGCGGCAGCACCGCGATGATCACCGCGAGCACCAGCACCCCCGCCGCGAGCGCCCACCTGGTCGCCGTCGTCACCGCTGGGTCACCATCGCGAGCAGGTGGTCCCGCTCCGGGCCCTTGACCAGCTTCGCGGCCTCCTCGAACTCGATCGGGCCGGTGCCGAAGGAGGGGCAGTCACGGGCCAGCGGGCACGCGCCGCAGGCCGGTTTGCGGGCGTGGCAGACGCGGCGGCCGTGGAAGATCACCCGGTGCGAGAGCATCGTCCACTCCTTGCGGGGGATCAGCTCGCCGATCGCGTGCTCGACCTTGACCGGGTCCTCCTCCGCGGTCCAGCCCCAGCGGCGCACCAGGCGGCCGAAGTGCGTGTCGACCGTGATCCCGGGCACGTCGAAGGCGTTGCCGAGCACGACGTTCGCGGTCTTGCGGCCGACGCCGGGCAACGTGACCAGGTCGTCCAGCTTGCGCGGCACCTCGCCGCCGAACCGCTCGACCAGCGCCGCGCCCAGCCCCATCAGCGAGTTGGCCTTGGCCCGGTAGAAGCCGGTGGGCCGGATCAGCTCCTCCAGCTCGGTGCGGTTCGCGCCGGCGTAATCGGCCGCGGTGCGGTAGCGGGCGAACAGGGCGGGAGTCACCTCGTTGACCCGCACGTCCGTGGTCTGCGCCGACAGCACGACCGCGATCAGCAGCTCCAGCGGCGTGGTGAAGTCCAGCTCACAGTGTGCGTCCGGATACGCCTCGGTCAGGCAACGGAGCATGCGGCGTGCGCGTCTCACGAGCGCGAGGCGGCTCTCTTCCCCCTTGGCGGGGCTAACACGAGACGCATTCGGCACGCCGCTAGCCTACGGAAGCCGACACGCCGGACCCCGGACACCACCCCCGAACCCGTGATGAGCGAGGATCAGAACCGATGACTGTCTGGTTCGTAGTAGCGGTGCCACTCGTGATGATGTTCTTCGCGCTGGCGATGGAGCGAGTTGAGCACCGGCTGCGCCACGTCGCGGTCCAGGAGGAAGAGGTCGAGGAGTTCCTGGAGCAGGCCCGGCCCAACGAGGTCAGGGCGCTCTACGGGCACGGCATCGGTCGCGCGCTGGAGCTGTTCCGGCTGCGCCGCCTGGGTGGTCGCGCGGCCAAGTTGCGCCCCCGGAAGACCCGCTGACCTCAACCGATTCAGCGACGATTACTCCCGCCCGTCGCCCACCACCACCCTCAGCGGACGCGCTTCGCGCGACAGTTAGTCCCACCCGTCGCCCACCACCACCCTCAGCGGACGCGCTTCGCGCGACAGTTAGGCTGTTCCCTCGGAGCGAGATCGCCCTCGCCCGGCCGGGCGGTGATCGGTCTGTCCTCGGCGTGCCCTGAGGCGATCTCGTCCGAACGGCCTAGACTGCACGCAAGTGATCGGCGACACGCCCCGGTTCGCGGGAACACGGTCGCCACCGACGAGGAGGCACGAGGTGGACGAGACCCTGGCCCGGGCGGGCATCTTCCAGGGGGTGGAGCCGGCCGCGGCTGAGGCGCTCGCCCAGACCCTGGAAACTGTGGAGTTCCCGCGGGGTCATGTGATCTTCTCCGAGGGCGAGCCCGGCGACAAGCTGTACATCATCCTGTCCGGCAAGGTGAAGATCGGCCGCAAGTCGGCCGACGGCCGGGAGAACCTGCTGTGGATTGCCGGTCCCTCGGACATGTTCGGCGAGCTGTCCATCTTCGACCCCGGCCCGCGCACCTCGACCGCGACGACGGTCACCGAGGTGCGGGCGGTGTCGATGGACCGGCCGTCGCTGCGCAAGTGGATCGCGAACCGGCCGGAGATCGCCGAGCAGCTGCTGCGGGTCATCGCCCGCAGGCTGCGCCGGACGAACAACATGGTCGCCGAGCTGATCTTCACCGACGTCCCGGGCCGCGTGGCGCGGGCGCTGCTGCAGCTGGCGCAGCGGTTCGGCAGCCAGGAGGCCGGCATCCTGCGGGTCACGCACGACCTGACGCAGGAGGAGATCGCCCAGTACGTCGGCGCCTCGCGGGAGACCGTGAACAAGGCGCTGGCGGACTTCGCGCACCGCGGCTGGCTGCGGCTCGAGGGCAAGTCAGTGCTGATCCTGGACCCGGAGCGGCTGGCCCGCCGCGCCCGCTGACCCAGCGCCACACCAGCAAAAACAAAGGAACCGGGCGCCACCCCCGACGTGGCGCACCGGTTCCTTTGCATTTCGCGCGGGCCATCCCCCGACAGACCGCGCTCCCCGCCCTCCGGTTCTGGCCCCGACCCTTCGCCGGAGGGAGCTATATCTATTTGTCAACCTTGCCACGGCCAGTACCCCGAAGTTCAAGGCCGTTCACCCTCACAGACGCGCCCGTTGCGGGTTCGTTGCGTCGGTCCGGCGAAAAAGTCCCGCCGTTACCGAACCGAGACCTGAGCGGTAATCAACTGGTACCGGCGTACCAGTCTGAGGCATACTGGTACGCGTGTCCCAGACTTCCCTCGCCGACTACCGTGCTGCCCTGACCACGCCGGGCGCGACCCGTCCGGTGATCGCGTCCATCCTCGCGCGCCTGCCGATCGCGATGATCGGCCTGTCCGCGCTGCTCTACGTGCAGCAGGAGATGGGGTCGTTCGCCGTCGCCGGGCTGGTGTCGGCCAGCTCGCTCGTCGGCGTCGCGGTGGGGTCGGTCGTGCAGGGCAGGCTCATCGACCGCTTCGGCCCGACGCGCCCGCTGCTGTCCACCGCGGCGATGTTCGCGGTGATCCTGGTGACACTCTCGCTCGCGATCGAGGCCCACGCGGCGACCCCGGTGCTCGTCGCGCTCGCGTTCGGGATCGGCATCACGGAGCCGATGGTCGGTTCGGCCTCGCGGGCGCTGTGGGGACGGCTGGTGCCCGCCGAGGCGACGCGCAACGCGGCCTACGCCTACGAGGCGATCAGCATGGAGGTGTTCTTCATCCTCGGCCCCGGCCTGGCCGGTCTGCTGGTCGCCGCGCCGTGGCCGGGCACCGGGATGGTGGCCGGCGGCGCGTGCATGGTGGTCGGCGCGACCCTGTTCGCGCTGAGCCCGGCCGTGCGGGCGTGGGGACCGGCCGGCCGGACGCACCGGTCGCTGCTGGGCGCGCTGAGCAGCCCGGGCATGCGCACCCTCGCCCTGGCCGCACTCGGGTTCGGTGTGGTGATCGGGTTCGTCGAGGTCGCCGTGCCCGCCGCGGCCACCGAGGCCGGGGAACCGGCGCTCGGCGGGGTGCTGCTGTCGGTGTGGTCGGTCAGCTCGGTCGCGTTCGGCGTGGCCTACAGCCTGCGGCCGTGGCCGCGGGAGATGTCGCTGCGCCTGCCGGTGCTGCTGGCCGGGTTCGGGGTGCTCGTGGCGCTGCTGGCCTGGCCGTCGACGCTGTGGGGCCTCGCGATCGCGATGCTCGCCGCCGGTGCGCTGATCACCCCGCAGTCGGCCACGCACTCGGCCGCGATCGAACTGGTCGCGCCGAAGGGCACCGCGGCCGAGGCCTTCGGCTGGGTGCTGACCGCGGTGACGCTGGGGCTGGCGTTCGGGCAGTCGGTCAGCGGCTACCTGGTCGAGCACTCGGGCCCGTCGACGGCATTCCTCGCCGCGACGGCCGCGGCGCTGGTGATCGCCGCGGTGGTGTACCTGCTGCGCGGCACGGTGAAGGCACCGCGCGAGCAGGTCCTGGTGCCCTAGACGGCCGTCGAGCGGCTGACGCCTTCCGCGAGCGCGACCCAGACGTCCGGCCGCGCACCGAGGACACCTCGGTCTCCTCCCTCGTCGCGGGGCTGCGCGACGGCCGCTACGACGCCGCGTTCAGCCGCCCGTCGCTGGTCGACGGGCTCGCCGCGCGCGCTGGCGGTCGAGCAGGTGTGCGCCGTCCTGCCGGAAGGGCACCCGCTCGCCAGTCTGGACGAGCTGACGCTGGCCGACCTCGCGGACGAACCCTGGGTGCTGGCCGAGCGCGGCTCGTGGCCGCCGTGGCACCGCGAGTACGACGAGGACTTCCGGCGGGCCGACTGAAGATCGTCCAGCGTGCCGAGCCTGCTCGGGCTGGTGGCCGCCGGGGTCGGGATCTTCCAGCTGGCCCGTTCGACGCACAGCCTGCGCCGCTCGGGCGTGGTGTTCGTGCCGCTGGCCGGCGAGCCGGCGCGCACGGCGGGTCCTGTGGCTGCCGGACGCGGACACACCGGCCCTGCACAACCTGCGCTACGACCGCGCCGCCCGCGCGGAGCGGCCTCACCCAGGCCGGTGGGACCGCAGGTACGCCAGCTGCGCGTTGACGCTGTGTTCGGCGGGCGCCCACAGCGCCCGGTCCACGTCCGCGTACACCAGCTCCACCACCTGGCGCGCGGTGGCGTCCGCGCCCAGCTTCTCCAGCGCCGCCCGCACCTGGGCCAGCCGCTGCTCGCGGTGGTCCAGGTACTCCTGCGCGACCGCCCGCAGGTCGGCCATCTCCGGGCCGTGCCCGGGCAGCGCCAGCAGCCCGGACGGCAGCTCGATCAGCCGCCGCAGGGAGTCCAGGTACGCGCCGAGGTCGGTGAGCACCGTGGTGCCGCGGCCGAGGATCGTGTCACCGGTCAGCACCTGGTCGCCGACGCGCAGGCACACCGAGTCGCCGGTGTGGCCGGGCGTGTGCAGGACCTCGATGTCCAAACCCCCGGCGGAGATCACGTCACCGTCGGCGAACGGGCCCGCGTCCCGGCACAGCGCCGCGTCGAAGGCCCGCACCGGCGCCTGCACCCGCTCGGCCAGCCACGGCGCGCCCTCGACGTGGTCGGGGTGGTGGTGGGTGAGCAGGATCACCGCCACCGGCCCCTGCTCGGCGAGCAGCGACAGGTGATCGAGGTCCTGGTAGCCGGGGTCGACGATGACGCACTCGGCCGAGCCGGGCGCCCGCAGCACCCACGTGTTCGTGCCCTCCAGCGTCATCGTGGACGGGTTGTTCTCCAGCACGACCGCGGCGGAAGGCGAGACCTCGCGGCGCACGCCGTACGCGGGGTGGCTCATTCCGCGACCACCCGGATCACGTCGCCCTCGCGGATCAGCTTCGGGATGATCGCCTCGACCGTGCGCTCGCTGGCCAGCGCCTCCGCGGCCGTGCCGAACTCCGCCAGCTCGCTCAGGGTGTACCAGGTCGGCGGCATCAGCGTGCTGCGGCCCGCCTCCGCGTCGGCCAGCGCGTCGGCCGGGCGCCACCAGCCGGACGACTCGGCCTCGGTGGTCTTGCCGTCGGCCTCCTGGCCGGCGGGCAGGATCGCGGCGAAGAACCGGGTGTCGTAGCGGCGCTTCTCCTGCGCCGGCGTGATCCAGTGCGCCCACGGGCGCAGCAGGTCGGAACGCAGCGTCAGCCCTTCGCGCGCCAGGAAGTCGGCCAGCGACAGTTCCCGCGACACCAGCGCCTCCCGCGCCCCGGCGTACTCCGCGGTGTCGGTGACCACCGCGTCGGCCGTGCCGGCGAGCAGCACCCCGGACTCCTCGAACGTCTCCCGCACCGCCGCGCACACCAGGGCCCGCGCGACCTGCTCGGTCCCGTTGAACCAGCTCGCCCAGTCGGTGGCGGGCGGCCCGGCCCACGCGATCGTCGCGTCGGCGTCGCGCTGGTCCACCCCGCCGCCGGGGAAGACCGTCATGCCGGCGGCGAACGCCATCGCGTTCACCCGCCGCTGGAGGAAGACTTCGAGACCGTCGTCGCCGTCCCGCAGCAACAGCACCGTCGCCGCGTCGCGGGGCACGGCCGGTTCGGCCGGCACCGCGTCGGAGAAGTTCATGCTCCCCGGGATCCGGAAATCAAGTTGCACCACACGAGGCAACTTACGGGGTAATCAGGAACCGGAGAAGCCGTCGACCCAGCGCGGGTCGTCCTCGGGCCGCCCGGAACCGTTGGCCCGCACCTTGGCGGCCTCGGCGCGTTCCCGCTCGGCGAGCTCGGCGTGCAGCTCACGCAGGAGCTGGCGGTCGCGCTCGGACAGCTGCGGGTCGTTGAGGTCGAGTTCCGGGATTTCGATCACTTCACCCGGGCCGATCGTCGCCGAAGCCACGGCTCTGGGCTTCTCGCCGTCCTCCGCCGCCAGCTGCGCCCGCAGCTGCGCGACCTCCTCGGACGTCATGTCCATGGTGTTCTCCACGCGGCTGGGCTCGGGGCCCTCCTCGCGCGGCTTGAACATGTGGCCCGGCCCGCCCGGGGACCGGACGACCTCGGTCGTCTCGGTCTCGGCGGCCACTTCGGTGGTGGTGGTCTCCGGCGCGGCCGGAGGTTCGGGCTCCTCGGGCTCGTCCCCGGCGGCGACCGTGGCGTGCGCCACATGCCGGCCGGAGCCCTGGCGCTGCGCCGGCGCCGTGGGAGCGGACGACGGGACGGCCCCGCCGGAGAGCCAGACGGCGGTGGCCGCGGTGAGCGCCTGCTCGTGGTAGCGGGAGCGCTCGGTGGACGGCCCGGTGACCTCGACGACCGACCGGATCCCGGCGCGCCGCAGGGCGGCGTCGATGCGGTACGCGGCGGCCGGCGGGTTGCCCTCCGGGCCGATCTCGACGAGCACCACGCGCTGCGGCAGCGGGCCCGGCACGCTGCCGGCCGGGGTGTTGCGCCACACCGCGTGCACCGACCGCAGGTCCGGCAGCACCTGGAGGGTGCGGTCGAGCGCGTCGGCGATGCCCTGCTCGGGCTGGTCGTCGCCGGTGAAGCGGTGCACGACGCCGGTCTCGGCCTCCGGGTCGTTCACCACCAGCTGGTCGGCGAGCGTCGCGTCCGACCGCGTCAGCTCCAGGACCAGCGCCAGCTCGTGCCGCTCCGCCTCGCGGACCGGCAGGCGGCCCGCGATCAGCGCGCCCGTGGTCAGCTCGGCGGCCTCGTCGAGGCGCGCTCGCGCGACCAGCTCACGCGCCTCCGACAGCAGGCTGTCGTCCAGGCGGCCTGCCAGCCCCAGCAACAGGTTGTGCAGCCGCAACGGCACCGCGAACCCGTCGCCCGCGATCCCGTCGTGGACGTCCACCATCTAGCTTCTCCCTCCAGCTCGGCAGGAGTGCCGTTACGCGGCGACGAGCCGGTTCCCGGTGTCCACCGCACCGACGCAGACGAGCTCGGAGCTCGCCAGTGCGGCCTGGTGGTACTCCGGCAGCTCGAACCGCGGCGGCATCACCTCGACGCTGGGTTCCTCGTCCCCCAGCACCCGCAGGACCCGCTGCAGCTCCCCGGTCAGCCTCGGCAGTCCCGACAGGGCCGTGATCAGCAGCACGCGCTTGGATTCCTCCCCCGTGCGCTGACGCCAGCTCTGCCGCACCTCGCCGACGTCCGGCCGGCCCCGCAGGGTGGCGTGGACGAGCGCGGACACCGAGTCAACCGAGTTCACCTGATCGGGTGCACTCGGGGTGAATGTGTACCGGTTCTCGCCGACCTCGTCCACCCCCAGGGTCGAACTCACCTGGTGCCAGTCCGCGCCGTGCGGCACGAGACCCGCCACGAGCAGGCGGTATTCCGGCTGGTCGAGATCGATGTTGTGCTTGAGCAGCGTGCGCGGCAAGGTTCGAGCCAAGGTCGACATCGCGCCCTCGCCCAGCCAGTCCCGGTAACGCCAGAGCAGGCGGTCGGGCATGCGGCCGGCCAGCCGCAGCAACAGCTCATGACACGAGGCTTCGATATCCGGGTCCATCAGCTCACCTCGACAATCAGTTCGACCTCGACCGGTGCCCCCAGCGGCAGCTCGGCCACACCCACCGCCGAGCGGGCGTGCGCGCCCGCGTCGCCGAAGATCTCGCCGAAGAGCTCGGACGCGCCGTTGATCACAGCCGGCTGGCCGGTGAACCCCTCCGCGGACGCGACGAACCCGACGATCTTCACGATCCGGACGATCGATTCGAGACCGACGAGCGCGTCCACCGCCGCGAGCGCGTTCAGCGCCGCCGTCCGCGCGTAGCGCTTGGCCTCCTCCGGGCTCACCTCGGCCCCGACCTTGCCGGTCGCCTGCAGCTTGCCCTCGACGAACGGCACCTGACCCGAGGTGTAGACCTGCGACCCGCTGCGGACAGCCGGCACGTAGGCAGCCACCGGCGCGGGGACGCTCGGCAGCTCGATCCCCAGTTCGGCCAGACGCTCGCCCCAGCTCATGCCTTGGCCCGCTTCAGGTAGGCGACGTGCTGCTCCCCGCTCGGGTTCGGCAGCACCGTGACCAGCTCCCAGCCGTCCTCACCCCACTGGTCGAGGATCTGCTTGGTCGCGTGGATCAGCAACGGAACCGTGGCGTACTCCCACTTCGTGGCGCTCATGGGGTCAATCTAGTGGTGGTGTGAAGCTCTCCTCGCGGCGGCGGCGTGATCGCTGGCTTACGCTGGATCGTGTGAGCACACCCCTGGCCGGATGGACCGACGAGCTCGCCCGCGCCCGGTTGCACTTCGTCACCGGCAAGGGCGGCACCGGCAAGACGACCATGGCCGCGGCACTCGGGATCGCGCTGTCCAGCCACGGGCGGCGCGTGCTGCTGGTCGAGGTCGAGGGCAGGCAGGGGTTCGCCCAGCTCTTCGACACCGAGCCGCTGCCGTACGCCGAGCAGCGGATCGCGGCGGTGCCCGGCGGCGGTGAGCTGCGGGCCCTGCACATCGACGTGGAAGCGGCGCTGCTCGAGTACTTCGAGATGTTCTACAACCTGGGCTTCGCGGGCCGGACGCTGCGGCGGATGGGCGCGATCGAGTTCGCCACCACGCTCGCGCCGGGCCTGCGGGACGTGCTGCTCACCGGCAAGATCAAGGAGTGCGTCGGGCGGACCGGCCCGGACGGCAGGCACGTCTACGACGCCGTCGTGGTCGACGCGCCGCCGACCGGCCGCGTGGTCAAGTTCCTCGACGTCACCAAGGCCCTGACCGACCTGGCGAAGGCCGGCCCGATCCGCGGCCAGGCCGAGGGCGTGGTGCGGCTGCTGCACTCCGAGGAGACGGTCGTGCACCTGGTGACCCTCCTGGAGGAGATGCCGGTGCGCGAGACCGTGGAGGCGGTGGCCGAGCTGGACGGAGCCGACCTCCGGCCGGGCGCGGTGCTGGTCAACCGGGTGCGGCCGCCGCGGCTGCCCGCCCGGTCGGTGACCCCGGCCGCGGACGGGCGGGTGGACGCCTCCCGGGTGCGCAGCGGGCTGGCCTCGGCCGGGCTCGACCTGCCGGACGCCACGATGGACGCCCTGGTCGCGGAGACCGTCGAGCACGCCATCCGGGTCGCCGCCGAGCAGCGGGCGCGGGAGCAGCTCGCCGAGGCGGACCTGCCGACGCTGGAGGTGCCGGAGGAGTCCGGCGGCATCGACCTCGCCGCGCTCTACGACCTCGCCGAGTCGTTGACCGACCAGGGGGTGCGCTGATGACCGAGCGGCTCGACGTCGACGCCCTGATCGACGACCCGAAGACGCGGATCGTCGTGTGCTGCGGCTCGGGCGGGGTGGGCAAGACCACCACCGCCGCCGCGCTCGCGCTGCGCGCCGCCGAACGCGGACGCCAGACGGTGGTGCTCACCATCGACCCGGCGCGGCGGCTCGCGCAGGCGCTCGGGCTGCGGGAGCTGGGCAACCACCCGCGGCAGGTGTCGGTCGCCGGGTTCGAGCCCAAGGGCGAGCTGTGGGCGATGATGCTCGACATGCGGCGCACCTTCGACGACATGGTGCGCACCCACGCCGGGCCGGAACGCGCCGAGGCGCTGCTCGCGAACCCCTTCTACCAGACCATTTCCACGTCGTTCTCCGGCACGCAGGAGTACATGGCGATGGAGAAGCTGAGCCAGCTCGCGGCCACCGACGAGTGGGACCTGATCGTCGTCGACACCCCGCCGAGCCGGTCCGCGCTGGACTTCCTGGACGCGCCGAACCGGCTGTCCAGCGCCCTCGACGGGCGCATGATCCGGCTGCTCACCGGCCCGGCGAAGGCCGGCGGCTGGGGTATCCGCAAGGTGGTCAGCACCGGGTTCTCGATCTTCGCCAAGGCCGTGTCGACGATCATCGGCGGGCAGCTGCTGGCCGACGCGTCCGCGTTCATGCAGGCCTTCGACAGCATGTTCGGCGGGTTCCGGGAACGCGCCCGCAAGACCGCCGAGCTGCTGCGCTCGGAGGGCACGTCGTTCCTGGTGGTGGCCGCGCCGGAGCCGGACGCCCTGCGCGAGGCGAGCTACTTCGTGGAACGGCTGGGCGGTGAGAACATGCCGCTGGCCGGGCTGGTCGCGAACCGCACCCACCCGGTGCTGGCGGACCTGTCGGCCACGGCGGCGCTGTCCGCGGCCGAGAAACTGGAGTCGACCGCCCCGCTGGCCACCGCGGTGCTGCAGCTGCACGCCGACCGGGTGGCCCTGGCCGACCGCGAGAAGCGGCTGCTGGCGCGCTTCACGCGCGCGCATCCCGGAGTCCCCCTGGTCGAGGTGCCCGCGCTCCCCAGCGACGTGCACGACCTCGGCGGACTCCGGGAGATCGGCGACCGCTTGGCGTCCTAGGACGCCGCTTCGGCGAAGTCCTTCCGAGCCGAATCCAGCAGCTCCGACCACGATTCGACCTCGGGACGGCGGCGCAGCAGCGCGCGCCGCTCCCGTTCGGTCATCCCGCCCCAGATGCCGAAGCTGATGCGGTTGTCCAGCGCCTCGGCCAGGCATTCCGTGCGCACCGGGCACCCCATGCAGACCAGTTTGGCCCGGTTCTGGTCCGCTCCCCGCACGAACAGCTCATCCGGATCCGCGTCCCGGCAGAGGGCGCGGACGCGCCAGCTCTGTGGTGTGGATTCCATCCCCCAAGCTCCCCTCGTGATGTGCCTGCTCACCCGGAGCCTCCCCGGCTCCGCACTACGTGAGACGTTGACGGACTGTAGAGGCCGACGGTTCCCGCCGCCAAGAGCCCGATGGAAATTCGTTACCGGAATACGTCGCGGACCCGGCGTTCCCGTGGTATTCAGCGGACGCGGCCCGGCGGGGGAACGCCGGTTCCCACTACGCTGGTGATGTGCGCAAGACGGATGGTCTGTTCAAACTGCTCGGCCTGTGCCTGCTCGCGGGAATCCTCGTCGCCGGGGTGCTGTTCCCCGTGGTCGGCGCCGCCGGGGTCGCGTCGAACAGGGCGAGCGAGACGGTCGACAGCATGTCCGCCGAACTCGCGAACGTGCCGCCGCCGCTGGTCACCACCATCACGGATTCGGCAGGCAACCAAATCGCCACGCTGTACGACCAGTACCGCATCCCGACGGCCGGTGATCAGATCAACGAGGCCATGAAATGGGCGCTGGTCTCCACCGAGGACCGGCGTTTCTACGAGCACCACGGCGTGGACTGGAAGGGCACGCTGCGCGCCGCGCTGAGCAACAGCGCCGGTGGCGACACCCAGGGCGCGTCGACGCTCACCCAGCAGTACGTCAAGAACTACCTCATCAACGTCATCTACCGGGACGACGAGGTGGGCCAGCAGAAGGCCCAGGAGCAGTCGATCGCCCGCAAGCTGAAGGAAGCGCGGATCGCGATCCAGCTCGAGAACCAGATGAGCAAGGACCAGATCCTCACCAGCTACCTCAACGTCGTCGAGTTCTCGCGCAAGATCTACGGCGTCGGGGCGGCCGCGCAGGCCTACTTCAACACCACCGCGGACAAGCTGTCGGTCACCCAGGCCGCGCTGCTCGCCGGCATGGTCAACAACCCGCCGTTCTACGACCCGTGGAGCCACCCGGACCGCGCCACCGAGCGCCGCAACCTGGTGCTGGACCGCATGGTCGACAACCTGAAGCTGTCGAAGGCCGACGCCGAGCGGATGAAGACCGAGCCGCTGGGCGTAGTGCCGGGCGGGCCGTCCAAGCCGGCCGCCAACTGCGTCGGCGCCGGGCCGGAGAACGGGTTCTTCTGCCAGTACGTCGAGGACTACCTGCTCTCGCACGGCATGGACAAGGACGACCTCTACACCGGCGGCTACACCATCCGCACGACGATGGACCAGCGCGCCAACCACGAGGCGAAGATGTCCGCGCAGACCCAGGTCAGCAAGACGCAGAAGAACGTCGCGAACGTGCTGTCGCTGGTGCGGCCCGGCAAGAACCGGCACGAGGTGGTGGCGCTGGCCGCGAACCGCGACTACGGCACGGACGCCAGCGCCGGGCAGACGACCTACGCGTTGCCGTCGGGCGTCTACAACACCGGCGGTGCCGGGTCGAGCTACAAGATCTTCACCTCGGCGGCGGCGATCCAGAACCGGGTGATGGGCATCTACGACACCATCGAGGTGCCGAACTTCTACGTGTCCAACGTGTTCACCGGTGGCGCCCGGGGGCGGTGCCCGCTCGTGGCGCAAGGGACTTATGCGTACTGCCTGGGCAACGCCACCGACTACGAGGGCGGCACCCGGACCATGACGCTGCAGCAGGCGCTGCAGACCTCGCCCAACACCGCGTTCGTCATCCTCGAGGAGCGCACCGGGATGGCCCCGATCGTCGACATGGCGAGCAAGCTCGGCCTGCGCGAGACGATGACCCGCAACATCGGTGGCGGCGAGGTGAAGCCGGAGTCGAAGAACCAGGGTGAGAACAAGACCCAGACCGCGTACTTCGGGCCCACCGACAAATCGCCCGGGCAGGGTTCGTTCACGCTCGGGGTGTCGGCAACCAGCAACCTGGAGATGGCCAACGTCGCGGCGACCATCCTCAGCGGCGGCGTGTGGTGCCCGCCCACACCGATCGCCCAGGTGCAGGACCGCGACGGCAAGCCGATCCCGATCAACGAGCAGCCGTGCGAGCAGGTGATGGACGAGGCCGCCGCCAACAGCCTCGCGCAGGGCATGAGCAAGGACGACCTGCCCGGCGGAACCGCGGCCGCGGCGGCCGGCCAGGTCGGCTGGAACCGGCCGATGATCGGCAAGACCGGTACCACGCAGAGCAACGGCTCGGCGGCTTTCGTCGGCGGCACGCCGCAGCTCGCGGGCGCCGCGATGGTCTTCCGGCCGGAGGGCGGCAGCGGCGGCCTGTGCGATGGCGGCCCCGGCAACGTCTACACCTGTTCCGAAGGCAACATGTTCGGTGGCAAGACGCCCGCGCGGACCTGGTTCGGCGCGGTGAGCAAGATCCTCGGGCCCAACGACCCGATCCTGCCGCTCCCACCGTCCGACCCACGCTACGAGCGCACCGGACGGTGACATGCGTGGGGTGCCTCACGACCGAGGCACCCCACGTGTGGTCAGCAGTGAACAAGACCCCCGATAGGATCATGCCCTGTGTCGAGGTAGTAGCCCGCGATGTAACCGCGCGGCGCCGGCAGGTCTGCCACCTCCAAATCGGTCATGTACCAGATGTTGTCACCGTTGATGTTCTGACCTTCAGTCCAGCACTCCAAAGCGACGCCGAACCCGGCTGGCACGGTCGTGACGATCGCCGAACTGGTGTTCGGTTGTGCGCGCTGGTTGACGTTGGCCAAAGTCACCGTGCACGTATAACCACGCCACACGTTGCACGGGAACAAGGAACTCGCGGCTGAGTTGGTAGATGCTGATGCGACACCAGATCCGAACACCCCACCGATCAAAGCTGCAGCACCGGCTGCCACCGCCGCGATTCTAGCAGCAAATCTTTTCGACAATTTTCCTCCATTAGAAGAGCACCGAAATTTTTCCGACGGCAACAAAAACAACCGGCGGAAGATCAGCAACGAGCCAGCATTAGCTCAGCAAAGTTAAAAATGAGCACGATAGCGTCGGATCACGAAACCTCCCCAGGTCGCTCGCTGATCCAGAACTAGCCCATCACCTGCAGTGAACCGTGTAAATAGTCCAACAGGGTGGACGTAACAACTGAAACGATCACCCTCACGGACTATTGCCTGACGAGCCTCGATGAAGCTCTGATTGATCGACCGCACTGTCGGTCGGCCATCACGGCCGAGTTCTGAGGTTCGAGGGGACAGGCATGCCTTCACGAAGACGCCTTGCCGTTATCACTGTTCTGACAACTATATTCTCAATGTCCGCATTGCCCGCTTATGCGGCTTCTGCGCCAGATCCTGATATAGACATCCCTGCAATACCGCCGAAAGCACCAATCGCCGTCGAGGTGCCCCCCGGGGAGCGTGATACCACGCTAGGCGCCGGCTGGCAGAACTCTAATGACCGGGCCTGGACCACCTCCGGCGACGCCGATGGATTCCACGTGCTCGTCGCGTCCGCCAGCGAAGGCTACCGCTGGCGCACCGCCGCGACCCTGTCCGAGCCGGGCTTCGATACGGACCAATGGATCGGCAACGCGTGCGTCACGGGTTCAGGGGAACGAGCAGTCGTCAGTTACGCACCCCGAACCTTCACGAACAAGGAAGCACTGGCCGAGCGAGGCGCATTCACGGCCATCGTCGATCTTAAGAACGGCGCAGTGAAGAAGCTGCCGGTGCGATCAAGCCTGGCCTACTTTAGCCCCGGTTGCGGCAGCGGCGAAATAGCCGTACTAACGCAGGAAGGCACTGAGTCACTGGCACGCACTCGCCTTATCAAAGTCGAGGCGGATACCGGCTCGACACAGACGCCAATCGAGGTCGCCGGACAGCTCACCTCATCAATCCCAGTGGGTCCGGACATTCTAGCCGCCGACTCCGGTGCACTCGTCCGCGTTTCGAATTCAGGAGAACGAGACGTGCTCAGTTCCACGGTAGGCGTACCTTTCCGCTTGGCAGCGGATGCCGATCATGGAATCGTTTATCTGGAGCACAACGAGGACAACCAGAATCGCGCCACCGTCAAATACTTCCTCAACGGTCGAACCACCACCGTCGCAACGGGCGATCTCACCTCGCTCGACGTTACAAGCAGCCGAGGTGGACAAGTCTTCGTAACAGGAGTGGTCGATCCAAATCCGAGAATAGTCTCGGACGTCAAGGTCCTCGATGCCCCAAAAGGAGCACGAGTGTCAACTGATGGCCAGCTGGCCGTGGAGGAAGTTCAGAAGACTCAGCACGCTGACCCTCGTGAAGGCGTCGATGAAAGGCTATCTGCGCAGCCCCTGGCCGTCACCGCCAGAGTGATCAAGACCGGAAAGCGCATTGAGCACGTCGCCACACTCGATGTCAATACGCTGCTGTCTCCCGAAAAGGCCGCCGAAGGGCGAATGACAAGCCCTTCCCTCGCCAGCAGTGGAGACGTACACGTGCAGTCCGGAGATCCGAACAATCCGGCAGATTTCGCCGAACGGTACTGCTCGGTGCCACGGAACGATCCACACAACCAGGCAATGCAACCCAAGCCACGTCAGGTGGAATGGGCCGTGGACCAAGCTGTTCGAGACTCGCTCGACGTGCTCCGCCCAGCGAACTGGAAAAACCTCGGCATGCCCGCTTACACCCCGCAGGGACTGTTCCCGTCGATTGGCTTGGCCGGCGGTGGCCAAGTTCCAGCGCAGATCATGCTCGGCATCGCCGCCCAAGAATCGAACATGTGGCAGGCGGCGCGATCCGCAGTGCCCGGAGTTACCGCAAACCCGCTGATCGGCAACTACTACGGTATCGACTACTACAACGACTCCGAGTCCGACGACTGGTCGATCAACTGGTCGGACGCTGACTGCGGCTACGGCATCACTCAGGTCACCGATGGGATGCGACTGCAAGGCCGCGAGAAGCCCGGAGAAACGGCACTCCCCTACGACAAGCAACGCGCGGTTGCGCTCGACTTCGCCGCCAACATCGCCGCCGGCCTTCGGATCTTGCAGACCAAATGGAATGAGACACATCAGGCAGGACTCGTGGTCAACAACGGCGACCCATCAAAGATCGAGAACTGGTTCTTCGCAGTGTGGGCGTACAACTCGGGATTCTACCCGAACAACGGCAGCGGAGCCTGGGGCGTCGGCTGGCTCAACAATCCGGTGAACCCGCGTTACCCAGCGAACCGAGACCCATTTCTCGAATTCAGCTACAGCGATGCCGCACACCCTCAGGATTGGCCTTACCCGGAGAAGGTGCTCGGCTGGGCTGGTCACCCCATAGAGTCGATTGAGACTCCGGGAAACGTGGTTGCTGGTTACCGTCCAGCGTGGTGGAATGGCGATGCGACGACAGGGCCTCTCAACCGTCAGGCAGTCAAACCTCCGGTCAACCAATTCTGCGACTCGAGCAACCAGTGTGAACCCGGTGCGCAGCACCTGCCCACCGATCCGGATGTCGTCGGCGAACCCGCAGGGCCGTGCGCTCATCAGAACAGCGCAGGACAGTACGACCTGAAATGCTGGTATCACCAAGCCAGCACGTGGAAGCCCGATTGTAGTTACTCGTGCGGGAACGAGCTGCTCAGGTTCGATCCCGGGTACGCCTACCAGGAGGACGCAACCAGCTACGCGCCCAACTGCACGCTCGCCGGCCTACCCAACGGAGCCCTTGTCATCGACGATGTCGCTGACGACGTGCCCTCCGTGCGTCCTAACTGTGGGCACCCATGGGCCAATGCCGGAACCTTTACGCTGAGCTATAAGTCGGACGCAAGCGGCTACTACCCAGGCAAGGTCGACACGCATCAGATCGGTGGGGGATTTGGGGGTCACTTCTGGTTCACCCACACCCGCAAGCAGTTTGATGAGCTCGGAAAGCTCGAGGTGAACGCCACCTGGCGCCTCAGTCAGGCTCACACAGGCCCGATGCAGGTCCTGGTCGCCCTGCCGGATCACGGTGCGCATACCAATCTGGCCACGTACACCGTGCGGACATCACGTGGCGATCGCCAACGGGTCGTACGTCAACCTGGAGACACAAACCGTTGGGTGTCACTTGGTACCTTCCTGTTTGACGGCGTTCCCGAGGTCAGTGTCACTTCGGTCACGCCGGATGGCAACGGTGAGCAGGACATCGCCTTCGATGCCCTGGCGTTCGTCCCGATCACCGGGACCTTTCACGAAGAGAGCGTCGAGGCCGTCGCCGTCTTCGACGAGGATCAGAACATTGACACCGCAGCCCCGGGCTCCTGGCTCGGAGGTCCTCTGTCGAATCGCCAGGCTCTGTACGACTGGGCGCTGTCTCGAGCCAACGCTGTGCTCGGTATGCCTGACTGCGACTCGACGGTCGGGGACTGTCTCCTCCCAGCGACCAAGCAAGCGGTGCAAGCGTGGCGTGAGCAGGTGCTCGCTGCCGGCACAGATACGGTTACCCATCCCGACGGCAACAGCATCGCCCGATGGATCGGGTTTGCGAACTCGTATCTCGACCGGCCGATGTCAGACCAACGACCGGCAAGCTTCGACGACGATGGCCGGTACAAGATTCGGACCAAAGCAACTGTGTCATTCGTGACCGACAACGTCGGCAAGATCGTTCCAGGCAGCGAATGGACCGTCTACGAGAATCGAACTGGCGACACGCATCTTCCCCAGTTCGTCCTGGACCTCTTACGCGCCCTCGCCGACGACTATCGAGTGTGGGGCGTGACGGAGCCGGATCTGTCGTATCAAATGCCGAACCTCAACGCGCACGATGGCGCCTGGACCAGCGTCGACCCCATGGTCAACGGCGTCCTACCCGGCAGGGCGTACTCCTATTCGGGTAAAGCCCCGGCCTTGACCACGTACGCAGGTGACACGAGCGATGTAGCAGCGGACTGCGTCGCTGCGCTCACCGTCGCTGGTGGCTCGATCGGCTACCGTCCCATGCTGAGCCAGTCGGGACCGGTCGACGCGATGCAGGCCTTCAGCGACAAGCTATACGGCGACTCCCGGATCGCTAGGCCTGTCGCTGATCTGGTCGAAGACATCCGCGAACTGTTCTTCGACAACGGCCCGGCGATCGGCGCCGAATCCAGCTTGTTCAACGCGGCGCCACCGATCTGGCAAGAGCTGAACTTCCGAGCTTGTGCCGACGGTTCGATAAGGCCGGTTTCCGACATACCGATTCTGCGCGCGAGCTGGATGCCAGATCAGTACCTTTACCACAACAGCAAGGCCATGGACGCGGCCGGCAACTACTCGGGTAGCAGCGCGCCTGTTCTGAAGGGCGACTTCAACAATTTCAGCAAGATCCCGCTACCCGGTGACTCGCCCTATAACCAGTGCGGCCCGGCCTCCGGCCGGTACGGGAACCCGTGGAACATAGCCTTGCTCGACCCTCCAGGAGTGGACCCGAGCCCAGCGAGGTTCTGTCTCGACCCGAACCTGGCTTCGGATCCGTCACACAGCAGTCCCTGACTATTCTGAACACCGTTCTGGCCGGACCGCGACGCCGCGGTCCGGCTAGCGTGTTCAACAGAGGTGACCTCGTGTTCCTGAGCCTGCTTCTCTGCATCTTCCTGCCGACCATGGCCGTGTCAATCGGGCTCACGTTCATACCGTGGCGGCCGCTGTGGTTGCGCGCTGGCATCAACGGCGCACAGTTCGTGGTCTCCGTCTACGCGATTGCAGCACTCCCGGTTCGGTCGAACATCGGCTGGGAGTTCTGGGCCTTCTTCCTCGGCCCCGGGACGATCCTCGCGCTGCTGCAAGCGCTCGCGGCGGCCTTCAACGCTCGCGACGCCCGGCGCGAGCGTCGTACCGACCCGTATCCTGGCGATCGTGAGCACGGTCCGTGACAGCCACCAGCTGACAGCCAAACGCCTCGCCGCCGGGACGGTCGCTCTCGGGGCCGCCGCCGTCGGGTACGCCTCCGGCATCGAGCGGCGGCACTACGTGCTCCGCACCGCCGAACTGCCCGTCCTCGCGCCCGGCGCGCGACCCATGCGCGTCCTGCACGTCTCCGACCTGCACATGCTGCCCGGGCAACAGGCCAAGCAACGCTGGGTCGCCGCGCTCGACCGGCTCGAACCCGACCTCGTCGTCAACACCGGCGACAACCTCGCCCACCCCAAGGCCGTCCCCGCCGTCCTGCGCGCCCTCGGCCCCCTCCTGGAGCGGCCCGGCCTGTTCGTCTTCGGCAGCAACGACTACTACGCGCCCAAACCCAAGAACCCCGCCCGCTACCTCATGCCCCGCGGCAAGAAGAAGCGCATCCACGGCAAGAAACTCCCGTGGCGCGACCTCCGCGCGGCCTTCATCGAACACGGCTGGCACGACCTCACCCACGTCCGGCGCACCCTCACCGTCGCCGGGCAGACGGTGTTCGCCGCCGGCCTCGACGACCCCCACCTGCGCCGCGACCGCTACGGCGAGATCGCCGGCCCCGCCGAAGCCGCCACCCTGCGCCTCGGCGTCACCCACTCGCCCGAACCACGCATCCTGGACCCCTTCGCCGCCGACGGCTACGACCTCGTCCTCGCCGGCCACACCCACGGCGGCCAGCTCCGCATCCCCGGCATCGGCGCCCTCGTCACCAACTGTGAGCTGGACCGCAGCCGCGCCCGCGGAGCCTCCCGCTGGGGCGCCCACATGTGGCTCCACGTGTCGGCCGGGCTGGGCACCTCCCCCTACGCCCCCGCCCGCTTCGCCTGC